>CBIHPB010000268.1:0-5340 GCA_966211485.1 uncultured Bdellovibrio sp. | reverse complement strand
TATCAAACGGTTCGCGTCTACGACACCGAAGCCTACGGAAAGATGCTGGCCATCGACAATATGATCATGTGCACCGAGCGTGACGAAGCCCACTATCACGAGATGATCGTGCACCCGGCTTTGCAAATCCATGGCTCGCCTAAAAATGTGCTGATCATCGGTGGCGGCGACGGCGGCACGGCTCGTGAAGTTTTGAAGTACCCAGGTCTTAATCAAGTCATGATGGTGGAAATCGATGAAACCGTGATCGAGGCTTCGAAGAAATTCCTGCCAACGATCGCCTCTGAGCTCGAAAATCCAAAGCTCAATCTCAAGATCGGCGATGGCATCGACTTTGTGGCCAAAGCCCCCAGAGAATCTTTTGACGTCATCATTGTCGATGGATCCGATCCCGAAGGACCTGCCAAGGGTCTGTTCTCGACAGAATTCTGGCAGAACTGCCATCGCTGCCTGAAACCAGATGGACTGGTCGTCACCCAGGGTGAATCGCCAATGTTCCACCAGAACACATTCGTCGAGCTGAACCAGTGCCTGAAGGGCATCTTCGGTGCCAAGAACGTTCACACGTCGTTGTTCTATGCGACTACTTATCCGTCCGGGATGTGGAGTCTGCAATTGTCGTCAAAATCCAGCCGTCATCCGGTCAAAGATTTCGATTCGCTGAAAGCCCGCGAATTTGCCATTCAACAGGGGCTTCACTACTACAATGAAGGGCTTCATATTGGAGCGTTTCAACTTCCAACGTTCGTGAAAAAACTAATCAACGAATTGTAGCTGGCTGTCTCATCCAGAGATTGACCGATTTCTTCGCACATTTCGGATCCGTATGAATCTATACTGATATCAGTGGAATCCTCAGGAGAATTGTTCTCCTGATCAGCACGTTTACGATAAAGGAGTTTCCATATGAGTTTCCGATCAGCAAGACGGAGCCGTGGCCCTGGTGCCTTAGGCGTTTCAGTCGTTCTCGGCCTCGCAATCCTCTGGGTGTTCGTCTACGCCGTTTTTGAAATTATGTCGATTCAGACGTTTTATTAGAACATATTCGGTCAGGTAGAATTTCTTGAGCGTGTGACTGCGTGATTGTCATGTCGTGAATGCGTCCATGCAATCGGGCCTCTTCGCCAGCCCGAACCCGCGGGCTGCTGGCCATCCAGGCCACCAGCTCAAATATTTTGTGGAAAAATAAAAGAGCCAATTTCTTAGCTCCCCCCTCCCATTGCCATCGCGAAAACGCCGAAGGCGCCTGCAGGGCGAGGCCACGATGGCCGAGTTTTCGGAATGCGCTGCCAAGGATGGCAAAACGGAACTTAGCTCAGTGCATATTCCCACTAAATCAGAACCATTGAGTTCATAAGCACTGTAATGCCCACCTTCCACATCCTCAAAATGAGATCTCTGGCAGGCATTTGACTCATTTCAGCTCGTCAAACTTGTTCGTATTTAGTTCTAAATAAAATTTCCGAATAGATAATAAATTACAGAAATGCAAATGCCCATCAATTGGAGCTCTCGTGAAGAAAATCAATTTTCTGGTGTTGTTTTCAGGAATTCTTTTTCAAGCGCAAGCATACGCCCAAGACGCAGCCTTTTACATCTGTGAAGACAAAGTCAAGGCTTACTGCCAGAGTTTGGGTACTCCCAACGAGCTTCACTATTGGCTACAAGACCCAAAGTCTCCTCAAGGATACAGCGAAACAAAAAATTACCCAGCTCCTCCTTCTTGGCAGACAAGTGGTGTAGTTACCTACTTTCACTCCTGCCTCTTTCACAACGCAGCTTTCCCTCAATATCCTGGGTTGAACTACCAGTACGGCATATTCACGATGCCGAGGTGTAGTTATAATCTCGATCCAGTCGTAAAACCTGTGCTTGCAATTTCAAATCTAAGAATTGCTCAGCGGGTCTTTGAACCATCGATATCGGATGGGGCAACAACAGACCTTGTGACACTTAAACCATTTGCGGTAGAAGTTACTTTGTCAGCAACAGTTCCTGACCAATACAAGTTATTAAAAGCTCGTGTCGAAATTTGGATCGGTGGTAAATTTGCTAATGCGCAGTCACCGGCATTTGAAATTGGAAAAATTGAGAGCGGCCAATCTAAGGCGTTTGCCTTTCACCAAATTGATGTTCCGGGACCAGCAGTCTTGGAAATTCGTGTTGTACCAGTTGAACCAAAGGCTGGCATATTTGAGGACAAAGATAGCGCAGTAGCAGTACGGCCTGTTATCTTTCACGACACAAGTTTGTCTCTTTTAGTAAGTGAAATCACGGGCTGCTCTTCAAATATTTCAGACTGCTTTACAGCCCCCTATGCAAGTGAACGAACTTTTTTAGAAGCAATCCAAATACCATTTGCGGAAAAAATTATGCCTATATCAGGTGGTAAGCTTTCGTTTACAAATCATGCGGGATGGTCAGAAAGCCAGCCTGGATCAGCTCCGAATGCAAACAAGCCTTGGGCCGTTACAATTCTCAAAGATGCCATGAACCTATGGCTCGAAAAGAAAATGGCACTTAAAGACCTAGGACTGTATCTCGTAGGCGATGACTATTTTTTGAAGCATGGCCTGGATAAGCCAAACCAAATTCCTACCTTGGGATATGTACTTAGCCATCAAACTGGCGTGCAATTTGCTGTAGGAAGAGGAAGTGCCACAGTTGCCCATGAGTTGATCCACAATCTTTGGTACGGGATACCTCATTCAAGTGAGAAGCAAGTAGAAGGTATCGGTTTATTAAATACTGAAATTTGGACAACTGGAAAAAATCTAGATCCAAATGTCCCTTTGGGAAATCTTGCTGCAGATATTTATTTTGAATCCTCACAAAATAGTAATGCATATAGTGTAAATAGAGTCGCCTACAATTATGCATTTAAAGCTCTCACCACTAAACAGTTCGATCCAAAGGTTATTCTGGTTGCCGGAGTAATAGGTTCCGATTTACAGCCAATTTATTTTGAAACACGTGCAACAGAGGCAAATCTCGATCCTCAAATTCAAAATACAAATCTAGTAGTGGAAGGCCTTGACCGGTCTGGAAAACTCGTATCATCGGTTCAAACCATTTTAGATAACCAGGCAGAACTTATTAAGGAATCAGGGCCAAATGAAATGATTACCTCAGACGGCTCTATTTTTACAGCGACACTTCCTGACGATGGCTCAATCATTAACATCAGAGTTGTTCAAAATTCCCAAATACTCTTTATGGAGTCTGCATACCCGCTAAGCCTTCAAGACATAATTGATGGCCTAAATGCAGATTGTCTTGTGTTCAAACCACAGATTTCAACTCCAAGGCTAATTCAAATTCAAAATGAATATCGGAAGTACTTAAAGTTTAAGGATAAAAATGACTATGTGGCAAAACTTACTCTAAACTCTTTAAAAGATTCTCTTCTCAATGGCCTCAAGAATGACTTCTTTTTAACCAGTGGTGCATATGCAAGTATGAAGAAAGTAATTGACCTACTAAATGCTGAAATTAGTAAAATACCTTAAAATGTAGCCCGAAATGCACAGGCCAAGACAAAGGTTTCCAAATATGACTCTAAAATTTATGCTTATGCTTTTGGTTTTAGGTCTTCACAGCTATTCCAATGCCTGTCAATGCGCTGAAATAGACGAGCGAATCTTCATCGCAAATGCGAGTAGTGTTTTTGTGGTCAAAATTCAATTCCAAACAAACACTTTAGTAACGGGCAAACTCCAAAAAAGTTTCAAAGGGACGACGTCTGATTTAGTCGACTTCACTTACCCAAAAGAACCGGAATGCTATGACAAGCCATTAGATCACTTTAAAATTGGCCAATCCTATTTGATTGCAACGAATGGCTATAAAAGCCCATCTGGAAACAGCAAAGTCGGCGAAGTGGGCTCAAAAATCTGCGAAATCTACTCTGAGCTAAAAACTTCTAAAGCGCTCATTAAATGGCTGAATTCAAAAGAATTTAAAAGCACTTTAAAGAGTAAAAAATAGGCAGCGTCCCTACTTACTCTCAATCTTCGCTTCCGGACATTGCTCCAGCAGCTTCTCCAGCCGCGCGCCAAAATACGTATTGGCCTTCTCAAAGCGCCATGGCGGATATGGATAATAAACTGCCTCGGCGCAGTTCCCAGGCTTGGCCACCGCCCACTGCCGGTCTTCGGCAGAAGCTGTCACGATCTCCCCGCCTTTTTCTTTGATCGCCACTGCATAGGATGAATAAAGCTGCGGATTGATCTTTTCATTCGGAGACGCCGCCTGAACCTGCATCAAGGCGATATTCGTGTCGATCTGTTTCACTTCGACGATTTCACCGATCACCCGGCGCGAGAAAATGATGCTGTAATTGTTCACGAAGATCGAGCCTGCAAAAATCAAGAATGCGATCAGTGCCAGGATCTTCACCAAGCGGGTCACTTTTGCCATGTTATCTCTCTTAAGCTTTTGGAGGTTGAGGTTGTGGTCCGCGCAGTTTGTTCATCGCTCTTACCAGCAAGAAGACGGCAAATGCGATGATCGTGAAACTGATGATGGAGGTCACGAAAAGACCGACATTGACGGTGATCGCACCCGCTTTTTGGGCATCGACCAGTGTCGCGTAAGGGCCTTCGGTCGTTCCGGATTTCAGCACCACGAACAGGTTTTTAAAATCGACGTTACCGACGATCAATCCGATGGGCGGCATGATCACATCCGTGACCAGCGAGTTCACGATTTTCCCGAATTCGGCCCCGATAATCAGACCGACAGCCAAATCAACGACATTTCCCTTAACCGCAAATTCTTTGAATTCTTGAAGGATGCCCATAGCTTCCGCTCCTTGTAAAAGAGACGCGATTCTGGCTTTACAATTGGCTTGCGTCAAGCGGGCATAGTACAAATGGCCCCTGCATGACACAGACAGCTTATCTCGCACCCGAGGGCTTTGAAGCCGACCTCGAAAAAGAAATCTCTTTAGACGCCGAGCTGTCTGTCATCGCGCGCATGGAGCGCTTGTTCATCGTTCGTGGACCGCAGCGCCAGTTAATTTTTGCTGAAAGCACATGGAGCCGTCCTCAACAGCGAAGTATTGAGTCCATCTCGCAGGCGGCCCAAGTGCTGCGCGAAAATGGAAAACTGTGGGCGCCATACTCGCACATGGCTCATCGCCGAATGACTTTGATTCAGGAAAAGCTTCCGAAAGTTTTCAACAAGCCCATAAGCTTTGGAACAGCTGCCCCGGATCGCAAGCTTGGCGCTTGGACTTTGCAAGACGAAAAAACCATGTGGTTCTCATCCGAAACGGATTCACCATTTCCCTGCGGTGAAATTCAATTTGTCGAAACCAAAGAAGCGCCATCACGAGCT
>CBIHPB010000267.1:0-5351 GCA_966211485.1 uncultured Bdellovibrio sp. | reverse complement strand
CGGATTCTTTGCAGGTCCCGGTTACCGCTTCTCGAGCAAAGAAAACACCGGCATCTTCGGCGAAGCGGGTTTAACTTTGAAGTTGGCGGGACTAGCGGCCGGAGTCGGCGTGAAATCCATCTACTACAATTCGCCCGGCATCGATGCCAGTGGCCGTGAAAATTCCAAAAGCGACACCGTTGTGTTTATCATTCTGGCAGCTGGCGGCTCGTTTTGATTCTCGATCATTCAGTTGAAGTTTTTGGAGCCGCCGTTTTTGCCATCGCGATCCTGCATACTTTTGTGGCGGGCCGGATTCTGCATTTCTCACACCGATTTCCAAGGGGTTCAGGATCTCGAACGCTTTTTCATCTGCTTGGTGAAGTCGAATTGGTTTTCGTATTTTGGGCCGCCATTCTGACCATGATCTTTGCCATTTGGCAGGGGTCAGCCTTTGCACTTCAATATCAAACATCGCTGAGCTTCACCGAGCCGATTTTCGTTTTCTGCATCATGGTTCTGGCCGCAACCAGGCCGATTCTTCAAGCGGTCGAGTCTTTGATTTCGTTTTGTTCGGGCAGCTTTTCAAAAATTTCGGGTCTGCCGAAACTGCACAGTGATTTCTTGATGATTTTGATTCTGGGCCCCTTGGCGGGGAGTCTCATCACCGAGCCCGCGGCCATGACTTTGACGGCACTGTTGCTGTCCTCAAGAATTCAAAAATCATCTGGAAAGTTCATTTACTTTTTGCTGGGCACTGTGTTCGTGAATATTTCGATCGGGGGTGCGCTGACTTCATTTGCGGCCCCTCCGATTTTGATGGTGGCCGGAAAGTGGGGCTGGGATACATCTCATGTTTTCACCCACTTTGGCTGGAAGAGCTTCGCTGCGGTTGTCCTAAACTCCGCACTTTTTATCGGATTGAATTTTAAAATTTTGCCTGAGGTCAGTCATCAAGTGAAAACCAGCGAGCGGAAATTCGTCCCGATTTGGGTGACGTTGTTGCATTTGGGATTTTTAGCAGCCCTGGTGATGGCGGCCCATCAACCACAAATCGCGGTGGGGGTTTTTCTTTTGTTCTTTGGTCTGACTGTTGTGACGAAGTCCTTCCAAGATCGTCTGAGATTTCGCGAAAGCCTTTTGGTCGCTGTTTTCCTGGCGGGGATTGTGATGTTCGGTCCGTTTCAAAGATGGTGGCTCGAACCTTTGCTGACGGGACTTAATCACTGGATCTTGTACGCGGTGGCGACAGCGCTGACGGCGGTGACCGACAACGCGGCTCTGACTTATTTGGGTTCGCAGGTGGATGGATTAAGTTCGGTGTCCCAATACTATCTGGTGGCCGGAGCTATCGCTGGTGGGGGACTTACGATCATCGCCAACGCTCCGAATGCGGCTGGGTATTCCGTGCTCCAAAGATTTTTCCCTGAAGGATTGCGGCCACTCGCGCTTTTTCTTGGGGCCTTACTTCCAACACTTGTCGCTTTGATTTTCCTGAGCGTTTTTTAACTGGGTTGATCTGCGCTTCGCTGGATCTTGCGGCTCTTTACTGCTCTGGCTTGGGCGATAGCCCTCGATTGCATGGATGCAGACACTTCAATCCCAAGCGAATCCCCGCGCCCAAGAAATCCAAATCCTGCCGAATTAGACCCCACAAAATAAAAAACCCACTCTTTCGAGTGGGTTTTCAAAGACTCTAATTTCAGAAAGAAATTAGTGCTTAGCTTCTTCAGCTTTTTTCTCGCCTTTTTTCTTTTTAGCGTGAGCTTTCTTCTCCATTTTAGCAGGAGCAGCAGCTTCTGGAGCTGGAGCAGCAGTTGGAGCTGGTGCAGTAGTAGCAGGAGCAGCAGCAGGCTCATTTGCAGAAGCAACGCCAGCAACGAACAAAACAGCAGTGATCAAAGAAAGAGCTTTCATTATAAACCTCCATAGGTTTGGTTAATCTCTTTGTGTTGAATTCGGGATCAGAATAACAGACAGGGCTTAAAGGGGTATGAAAGGCGGATTAAATGTTTTTAATCCGGAACTGAAAGACCGCCCCAGACTGGTCCGTTCGATTTTGTGCAGTCAAATCACCTAGATGGTTCCTGGCGATCTGACGAGCAATGGCCAGACCCAATCCATAGCCGGGTGTCTGGTTGCCTTGCTTTTGTGCACGACTAAATCGTTCGAATAGGTTCTCAATCCGATCCGGCGGCAATCCCGGTCCTGAATCTTCCACGGTCAGGATTTGCTCGTCGCTGGTCCAGCGCAGACTCACTTCAACCAATCCGGATGGTTTCGAATATTTCACAGCATTTTCGATCAGATTAAAAACCATGTTCATCAACAACTCTTGGTCGCCACGAATTTTCGGACGGTTTTCGCTTTCGGTCTGAATATCAAACTTCAGACGGATGTCTTTCGGACGGGCCGATTTCTCCGCGCGTGAAAGCGCATCCAGCACGACCTCGTCCAGATACAGCTCTTCCATATTCATCGCGCTCAGTCCCGCATCGACCCGCGCTAGCAGCAACATGTTTTGCACCAGCGAAGTCAGGTGCTCGACCTCCTGAAGTGTCGAATCCAGTGTCGAGTGCGCTTCGGCTGGCAGATTCTTTTTCAAACTTTGCTCAAGCTCGCCCCGCATGATCGTGAGAGGTGTCAGCAACTGATGAGAGGCATCAGCGACGAATCGTTCCTGGCTTTGGAAGGCCTGCTCGATCCGCTCGAGCAGATCATTCAAAGTCAACGCCAGACTTTGCACTTCGTCTTTGGTGGAGGGAATCGGCAGACGCTGCGACAGAGCGGTCGTTTCGATAGCGCGGGCTTTTTGTACCATGTATTGGACGGGTTTCATGGCGCGGCTGGAAAGAAAGTAGCCGGCTAAAGTCGAAATCAAGATCACCAGCGGGATAACGACTTCGAATAAGACTTTGCGATTGTGAATCTGCGTTTCCACGAAAGTCAGCGGCACCAAAATCTGCAAAATCAATTGCGGAGTCGGCGAATTGTCCAAGGGAAAGCTCACCAAGCGATAACTGCTGGCCTCGGCGTCGGGCAGCCCTTCTAGTTTGCGCAAAGTCCGGAAAACCGCATCTTCGCCCTGTGAAAGGGACTGAAAATCTTTATCAAAGGGGAGCTTGAGCTCGCCGAAATTTCCGGATTCGAAATGGATGTGTCCGTTGAAGGCGCGAATCTGAATCAGCGCTGTACCCAAAGAGAAGGGATAAATTTTCTCGGGATCAACGGCGGCCGGGCTGACGGACAGGTTTCCTGATGAATTCAAAGTCACGCTATCCGAGACGTCGACGGCGTAATTATAAAGAGCATCATCGAATTCTTTTTGCAGCGAACTGGAGAGCACCTTAAAGGTCAAAACCCCGAATGAGATCAGTGCCGTTCCGAAGATCGTCACGAACAGCAGGGTCAGGCGGGTGCGGACGCTAAGCTTCTTTAAGAACATAGCCCACTCCGACGACCGTGTGGATGAGTTTTTTCGGGAAAGGCGCATCGACTTTTTTACGAAGCATATTGATGTAGACATCAATCACATTGGATTCCGAATCAAAGTGAATATCCCAAACATGTTCGGCAATCGAAACGCGGCCCAAAGGTCGCTCGGGATTTCGCATGAGATATTCCAGCAGCGAAAATTCTTTCGCAGTCAGTGGGATTTCTTTGCCGTTACGAAGGACCTTTCGATGAATCAAATCCATCTCAAGATCTGAAAATTTCAAATTCGAAGAAGCACCCGAAGCCGAGGCCTTTCGCCGCAGCAAAGCCCGCACACGCGCTAACAACTCATCAAAAGCGTAGGGCTTGGTGAGATAATCATCGGCACCGGCATCCAGGCCGTGGACTTTATCTTTGGTGGTGGACAGTGCGGTCAGCATCAGGATCGGGCCGTGATATCCATCGCGGCGCAGGTGTCTAGCGGTGTCCAATCCGTTTTGATCGGGCAGCATCACATCTAAAATCAAAAGATCGTATTCGTTGGCACCGACCATGACCTCGGCGCTTTGACCGCTTTCAGCGACGTCGACAGCGTAGCCGACTTCGTTCAGGCCTTGCTTTAGGAAATTGGCCATTTTCTTTTGGTCTTCCACAACAAGAATGCGCATGCGATTACTTTCCTGCTTTCTTCTCGCTCATGAAATAATAATCCAGCAAAGACATCAAGGATCTATATCGAAGCGCCATGGCCTCTCGCGCCGCAGTCGGTCCCGCAGGCTTAAGCCTTTCGAAATTTCCTGTCCATTCGTAATAATTAGGCGCGCCGGCCCCACCAATCGTCGCACCACCATCTGGCCCCACTGCTAAACCCGAGGCATGAAACGCATAATGAGGGACAGCGGGATTGAGAAGATTCACGCCCAGGGCATCGTACTCGGTCTCAGATAAACTGAGATTGTACAGAGTTGGGAAAATATCCATGTGCGAGCCAAAAGTTTCGCGCGGCAAATGAACCGGAACTGTAGGTGGCACATACATGTAAAGGGGCACGGTCCATTTTTGCAGCATTTCTTCATCCGAAAAATTCACCAGCAAAAATCCATGATCGCCCGTGGCTGCAACCAGAGTGTTGTCTTTCAGTGGCGAAGACTTGAGGTCGGTCATGAACTCGCCCAACTTCTGTGACGAGTACAAGTAGGTGCGAAAGCGCGCTTCAATAATCTGCGGATCGCCAACCAATCGCGAAGCCAATTCCGGCGGCGGAGTTTGCACGGGTGCCTTGTAAGTCGACGGCGTTTGGTAAGGCGGGTGATTGGATGTCGTCATCACCAAAAGCATTTGCGGCTTGGTCGCTTCGCTTAAAATCTTTTTCACATAGCGAAACACATCTTCATCGTACACGCCCCAGTCGTGAACCTCTTTGAACTCGCCCAGTTTCGCTTTCATATCGACATCGCCTTCGACATGTTCGAATCCTTGAAAGCGCGCAAATTTATTCATATCGCGCCAGCCGGGATTGCCGCCGTAGATGAATCTGGTTTCGTAGCCAGATTTGGCGAAAATCCGCGCGGGGCTTGAGCGAAACGGCACTTGCAGATACTGACTTTCAGTCAAAAATCCGCCAATCGGCCGATGGGGAGCGCTGATCATCAGCGAGCTTAAGCTTCCGACAGTCGAGCCCGTCGAAGGCAAAAAGTTTTGCAGGAAGTGATCTTGTTTGATGTGTTTTTCGAGCTCGCCTAAGAGATTGAATTTGTCCGAGTGATATTTCAGCCAGTGACCGCCAAAACTTTCCATTACAAACACGACCACATGCGGTTTGGTTTGGGCAGCCCAAGGGTTCACTGAAGTCTTTTGATGAAACAGGCGCAGGGGATTGTCGCCCACTTCGCCGAGTGGGATTTGGTAAAAATCAGCGAAAGCTTGTTTGGGATCTT
>CBIHPB010000266.1:0-5352 GCA_966211485.1 uncultured Bdellovibrio sp. | reverse complement strand
CGGCCTGGGGCTTTATCACGCAGATCGTACGCGGTTTTGTCGGTCTTCTTTTCATTCCGCTGGTGATCCGTACGCTGGGGATGGAAGGCTACGGTCTTTATACGATCCTTTTGCTTTTTACTTTGTATCAAGGTGTCTGGACACAAGCCGATTTGGGATATCCGAACTTTCTCGTCAATTTGATTTCAAAGGATTCTCAGGAGCCCACTTTGCATCAGTCGTTGATCCAACGATTGCGCGGATGCCTGAGCCTGCTTTTAATCTTAAATGGTTTGTTGCTGGTTCTTGCTGTCCTTCTTCCGGAGCTTTTAAGTTCTTTGTTTCGGATTTCATATGAGCGTCAGTCCGATTTTCAATGGGCACTTTTTTGGATTTTGCTTTCCAATTTTCTGTCGACTTGGGTCAGTTTGGGCGGAGTCCTGTTTATGGCCCGTCACCGAATGGCGGTTTTCCGGAAGTATGAAACTTTCGCTTATCTGTTGATGGTCGGCGTTTCGTCGACGCTCTTGATGTGGAAGCCTTCTTTGGTTTCGTTGGCCACGGGGTACTTGGTCTCTCAGCTCTTTTTAGCAGTTCTTGTGACAGCGATGGCTTGGAACGTTTTCCGAATTGCGCTGGTGCCTGGGATTCCGAAATGGAATTTGTTTCGACAGGACTGGGTTGAATGGAAACCTTTTTTCTTCTGGCGGATCAACGGATTTGCGCAAAAGCAAAGTGACACGACTTTGATTTCATTGCTTCTGGGGCCTGAACTTGTCGCCGTGTATGATATCGCCATGAAAGTGCCTGGTCTTTTGAAATCCTTTTTGGGCCGGATCAGCGAAGCCTTGGGTCCTTTTTCATCCGCCCGGCGTGCGCCAGAGCATCATTCGTTTATGAAAGTTTTAGCGGAAAGACTGGTGCAGTTTGAAGTCGGCATCGGCATTGTTTTTTCCGTGGTTGTCTTCTTTTTCGGAGAAGATCTTTGCCGCTATTGGCTGGGGCCCGAGCAAGTCTCAATCGGCCGTCCATTTTTCCTAGCGTCTTTAATGAATATCGCCGTGCCTCCGACTTCGATCTTAATGGCGATCTTGATGGGCTTTGGAATTCGCAAAACGGAAATGGCCTGGTGGCCGACAGCCATCTCTGTCGGAAATATTTTGCTATCAATTCCGGTGACCTATTATTTCAAGGTTGAAGGAACGATTGTTCTAACCATTCTTCAGTTGGGATTCTTTTCTATATTGGGGATATTGTGGTCTCGGGCTGACTTCAAATTCCGGGTTCGCACAGGATTCGTGATGTGGACAAGCGTTCTTGTCATCTCGATTCTTTGGAATTTGGGAATGAAAGCCTTGTTTCCTCAGGAGCTGACGAAGGTTTCATTCTTCGTGTTTTGGATCCTTGGAGAGACGTTGCTGGGATGTGGCTTGCTTCTGATTTACTCGAAAAAACTGAAAGAGCTACGAGGGATGATGGCTCAACGGGCCTCGGTCTCGGCTGTGAAACCCTAACTAAAATTTCGCGGAACTGATCCGAACCGAGCTTGTCATATTCACGCGGGCGTAGAAGACATTTTTTTTCAAGGCACGCGCCAGGTTGTTGCAGACATGGACGAGATCTTCTTCCAGCAATGCTTTTTCAACCGGAACTAGCCGGCCCTTGACCATCTTTTTCACAATTGAACGTGCACTTTGAGTCAGGAAATGAACGCCGCCAACCACCACGGATGGACGTTTTTTCCGGCGAGCAAACCATTCATCGATCGCATTTGAAATTCGATAATGGGCCATGCCGTCGACCTTTGTGTAGATGTCCGATTCGACTTCCTTGAGATTTTTTTTGAGGTCGGGACTGAATTCATAATCCTCGTCCAGGACCTTCTGAATCTTGGCCTTCATGTCCTCGAAGGAATCGCAGTAATCAGTGACTTTGCGGATCGCTTCGACCGGACGGATGTCTTTGAACTGTGAAAGCGAAAATGCCGGACGACCGGCAAAGGCCGATTCAAGGGCGGTCGAGCACTCGTAATGAACCAAGGCTTTCGACTCCCAAATCCAGCGCGCCACGGTGTCGCGACTTTCAATTTTCACATTGGGAATATGCCCCAGCGCTTTTTTATAAACTTCCAAACTCTCAAATGGATGCGGCCGCAAAATAAAATCGGCGCGCGGAAAAGCCTGCGCCAAATACTTGGTCAGCTTAATATACTCTTGCAAAACCATATCGAACTGATTCAGCAAGTTGGCGATAAACTCTTTGGTGTAGCCAAAACGCTTGACCAGCATCTCGGCTTCTTTTTCGCGATTGGAAAATTTCGGATTGTTGCCGGCAAAACTAGTGTTGATCAAAATCATCGGACGGCCAGTTTTTTGCCGCTCACGAAGGGTCGGAGCAAAATACTCTTCCATGCTGCCGTGATAGAAATCCATGCGAGGTGTGCCGATCGCCAGTGCGCGACCGGCTGGATAGGTTTTGCGCTCGCTCAGTTGCTTGTAAAGTTCTTGTCCCCAAATGAACACTTGCGCGACTTGGCTGCGGATAAAGCCGTCTTTCACCAAAGTCATGGTGTAGGTCGTCTCTTTGGAATTTTCGAGCTTCATGAAAATTCCACCTTCGGTGTCGAGAATGCTCCAGGCAATTCCGGCCTGAATCAATTTTCTAACTAAAGGGACGTTGGTTGGACGGAGGTAATTCAGAAGCACAAGGTCGGCACGGATAACAAAAATGTCATTCGTCGCTTGGCTCATGGGAGTCAGGTAGACTTTGTGTTTTTTCGCAAGCTCTGCTGCTAATAGTGCGCATGCAGGGAGATCCCTTAATGGGTTATCAACAATAATGACGATCTTTTTCTCTTGCATGCGAAACTTTATTAAACCGCAAAATGTCGGGCTCGGAAAGAGCAAAGAAAAATTGCAAACGCTCACTTTCACCGATAAAAATGTGAGAGACAAAACTCCAAAATTAACGCGGTGAACAATGAATTCCACAATACGTATTGGCTCACGAACTTTGGGACCCGGACACAAACCTTTTTTGATCGCAGAGATGAGTGGCAATCACAATCAGTCTCTGGATCGCGCGCTTCAAATCGTCGAGGCCGCAGCTGCGTCCGGTGCACACGCCGTGAAGTTGCAAACCTACCGCGCTGACACCATCACCATGGATGCGGACTCGAAAGATTTCGAAATCCAGGACGAAGGAAGCCTGTGGAAAGGGAAGAAGCTTTACAATCTCTATCAAGAGGCCGCGACTCCGTACGACTGGCATGCGCCGATTTTCAAACGCTGTCAGGAATTGGGAATGGAATGCTTCAGCTCGCCGTTCGATGAAGAGGCCGTTGATTTTCTGATGGATCTAAAAGTTCCCTGTTTTAAGATCGCCTCTTTCGAAGCGACTTATTTTCCGCTTTTGAAGAAGGTCGCAAAAACAGGAAAGCCTGTGATCATGTCGACTGGGATGGCGTCCGAAGCCGAAGTTCGCGAATCGGTCCAGTACCTGCGCGATAATGGCTGCCGTGATTTAATTTTGCTTAAATGCACCAGCACCTATCCGGCCAGTCCCGAGTCAACCAACATCCTGACGATTCCCGATATGCGCGAACGATTTCAAACCATGGTCGGTCTTAGCGATCACACCATGG
Organism: uncultured Bdellovibrio sp.; assembly: GCA_966211485.1. Lineage (GTDB taxonomy): Bacteria > Bdellovibrionota > Bdellovibrionia > Bdellovibrionales > Bdellovibrionaceae > 21-14-0-10-47-8. The sequence continues at coordinate 1,730 of CBIHPB010000266.1, read as the reverse complement.
GCTGCGGTGTCGGCATCGCCAGCGTGGCTTTGGGAGCCGTGGCGATCGAAAAGCACTTCACCTTGCGACGAGCGGACGGTGGCGTCGATTCGGCCTTCTCGATGGAACCAGCTGAATTCAAATTGCTGGCGGACGAGTCCGAGCGCGCTTTCTTGGCATTAGGAAAAATCACCTATGGCACACAGAACGAGAACGAAGAAAAATCTCGCAAATACCGCCGCTCGATCTATGTTTCCAAAGACATGAAAAAGGGCGAAAAGTTCAGCGCTGAAAATCTCAAGTGCGTGCGTCCGGCGTTTGGCCTTCCAACCAAGAACTATGAATCTGTTTTGGGAAAGACAGCTTCGCATGATCTCAAGCGGGGAACGCCGTTGCAACAAGGGGATATCGAGTGAGAAAACACCCCTTCGGCTTTTGGGAGCTCGATCCCAAGCCGACTAAGCAGCAACTGGCCGAGTTCTACAAAAGTCAGTACTTTGACAGCAAAAATTTCGAGCGCAAGTACAGCGAAGAAGAATACTTTCACAAGCAGGTTCCCTATATGGAAGCCGAGTTTGTGGCTTTGCAATACGGAATGAAACCTGGCATGCGCATGCTAGATGTGGGTTGTGGTGAAGGCTTCAGTCTGCATTATTTTTCGCAAAAAGGCTGGAAGGTTTTCGGCACCGATTATTCGCGAGATGGCGTGAGCCGCCACTTTCCAAATCTGGCTGAAAATGTCACGACCGGAGACACGGAAGAACTGCTAGAACAGTTTGCAAAGCAGGGCCTTCAATTTGATTTGATTATCCTCAACAACGTGCTCGAGCATCTGCTGAATCCATTGCTGGCTTTGCAAAATCTGCGAACCATTTGTTCGGCCCAGGGGGCGGTTCGCGCCCAAGTGCCGAATGATTTTTCGCGTTTGCAATTGCGAGCGAAAGAACTGGGCTGCATCGATCGCGATTTCTGGGTCGCACCTCATGAACACATGAGCTATTTCGAACGCGATTCACTGATGAAGTGCTTTCAGGTTTCGGGATTTACTCGCACCGAGCCTTTGGCAGATTATCCAATCGATTTCAATCTGATGAACCCGGACAGCAATTACATTCGCTCGGGCGACAAAGGAAAAAACTGTCATTTCGAGCGCATCCGTATCGAGAATTTATTGGCTGAAGGAAATTCGGCCGATCTCGTGGCTTTCCGTCGTGGCTGTGGCCAGGCTGGAGTGGGAAGGAACATCATCGTCTATGGTCGACCCTAAAGATCCCAAATACTTTGAAACCTTGAAGCAGATTTTCGAAACCAGCCGCGTGGAAGGTGCTCGCATCTATCTGCGCCGTTTGCAGGAATCCGATATCGATGATTTGTATGTCAGCTACTACCAGCATGAAGAGCTGGTGAAGTACATGTATCAGACGCCTCGAAAAATCGATCGACCGCATTTGGTGCAGGAACTGAAAACAGGGATTGAGACCGGTAACTACCATATGTACGGTGTCTTCGATAAAGCCAATGATCTCTGTATTGGTAATATCCGTGTCGGACATATCACGCATGCTCATAAGATTTCAGACCTCGCGATTTTTATCGGAAACCCTAGCTACTTGGGAAAAGTACTTGCGACGGAAGGGATTCAGTTGGGAAATCAGTTGGGCTTTGAAAAATACGACTTCCGAAAATTTCACGGCGGCATGTTTGAAGAGAATATTGCCTCGGTGAAGGCCTACATGAAAACCGGTTGGGTG
>CBIHPB010000265.1:0-5431 GCA_966211485.1 uncultured Bdellovibrio sp. | reverse complement strand
GTAATATGCATCGTAAGTCTTATAATCTTGGTCGTAGACAACGATATAGTCGTACTGAAGAGTGTTCGACTTAACGAGAGTCAGGTCGTAACCTGCAACGTCAACGTTAACACGCTTTACGAATTCTTGAGCCAATTGCTCGTGTGTGAAGTATGTACCGCCAGTAGAAGTTGATCCACCGCCGCCACCGCCGCACGCAGTCAAGCCTGCAACTGCTGCTACTGCAACAACTGCTTTAATCATGTTTTTCATACTTTTCCTCCTTAAGGAAAGTTTGTTTGGTTTGTTTCTGACACCATTTAATCGTCACGCAGATACTAAAAGCCAAAGCTATGCCACCCATAAGTGGTTCGCATATGGCACCAGTTCTGCGCCTTCCGCAATCTTCGATGCGTCGGAGATTATCAAAGCTCGGAAAAAAAATTTGTGAAATTGACACGCATTGAAAACAAGAAATGTTCGAACAGAAAATCAACGAAAGATTATTTTCTCGAGTGATTTTGAGAGGGAAAATGCGCCATGTGCGAAATTTATTCGAACAGAAAATTCTTTCAAATTTTGAAACTCAACTGAGAATTTGCCGCCTAATTAGACAAGCGTGAAAGAATTTTTGCAGTTTTTTCAATCTCATTTTCGTCATTGTACACGTGCGGCGACAAACGCAGCACCCACTCGCCTTGAATGATGGTCATGGACGTAACGACACCATGCTGGTTCTGCAGTTTGAACATCACCTCAAACCCAAGATTTTGCAAAGCCTGTGGCAATCTGTACGCAGCCAGAGGTCCACACAGGGCGGGTGCTGAGAAATCACTCAGGCATTTCCATCCGGTCTCGGCGGTCACTGTTTTTTTCGCATAATTTAAAAGTGCCGTTTGCCGAGCCATGATTTTCTCGACGCCGACTTCGTTCCAAAACTGGGTGGTCGCTTCCAGCGCATAAAAATCCGAGAAATTATGAGTGCTGCAAATCATCCATCTGGTCGTCCACGCGTCGCCATCCCCAAACACCGAGAAGTGCGGCATGACATCACCCGTGGTCCATCCGGCGAACTTGGGCTCGAGATGTCGGCGAACTTCAGGGGCCACATAGCCAAAGCCTGTGCCTTTGGGACCCATCAGCCACTTGTGCAGATTGGTGCCGTAGAAATCCATTTGTGTGTTCGAGAAATCAAGCTTTACCGAGCCCGCACCATGCGCACCGTCCACGGCAAAGAAAATCCCCTTCGAGCGCAGCAGCCGAGCCATCTTTTCAACCGGAAGAACCAAACCCGCCGCCGTCGTCACATGCGACAGCATGACCAGTTTGGTTTTTGGTGTCAGGGCCTTTTCCAGCCGACTGACCAATTGGTCTTCGGTGATTGTGCGAATATCTTGGTCTTTGTCATGAAGGCTGAAGAATTTCAGCTGATGCCCTTCGGTCTGTGCTTTGTGCTGGCAGATTTTAACGATCGCACCGTACTCGATATCCGAAGTCAGGATTTCAGAGCCTGGCGGAAGCTTCAGCGCCATCAGAAAATCATTCATCACGATGGTGACGTTCGGGCGTAGGTAAAGATGCTGGGGATTCGCATTGAAGAACTTGGCCAAGGCCTTTTGCTGTTCCCACATGCGGATCCAGGCCCCGAACAAAGCGTCCGTGGGGTTGTTCTCCATCAGCTGATGCTCGGACTGGATTTTATCCTGCACGGCGATTGGAGACAGCGCCATGCTGCCAGAATTGAGATAGATCAGATCTTTGGGATAGCGAAACAGGTTACGCAAGCAACTTGTCCAGTTCGCCTTCGTCGTCCAAGGCTTTCATATCGGTGTAGCCGCCGATCAGCTTGCCATCGATCATAATGATCGGAACGGTCCGCCAGCCAGTTTCGTCTTTGATTCTTTGCATCTCTTCAGGCTTGTCAGTGAGGTCGATTTCCTCGAAGGCCACACCCTTTTCGTTGAGCAGGCGCTTGGCGTGGACGCAATAGGGGCAGGGAACTTTTGAATACATCACCACTTTAGCCATGGGGCCTCCTGTCAATTCGAAGAAAAATCTCCCATACAGAGGCGGAAAAGACAAGACTGGGCGCCATATGCCGTCCTGTCTTTTGTGCCAGTCTTCCGAGCTAAAACCCGTTCTCCATCACAGTTGGAAGGGGCAGGTGTTCCATTGCCAAAACTGCGACCTGATTTTCAAGAATCCGGCTGATTTTTTGGATTGGGGCGAGCAAAAGCAGCGCTACGATCAGCACGAAAACAACATCGACAATCCAGGCTACGCCGAATTCTTCGAGCAGCTGCTAAAACCTCTGCGCTTTTACCTGAAACCCGCTCAGCGAGCCCTGGACTGGGGAGCCGGCCCTGGCCCCGTACTGGCCGAGCTGCTTCGCCGTGAAGGGCTGTCTGTCGAAATCTACGATCCCGTCTATCAGCCGCGAAAGCCCGCAGGAAATTTTGACTTGATCACCAGCACAGAAGTTTTGGAACACTTCCAGCAGCCAGCCGAGTCGCTGAGAGAAATTTTGTCTTCACTTCGCAGCCAAGGAATCTTCGCCGGTCTCACTCAATTCCACCAAGGCCCCGAGAAATTTGCGAATTGGTGGTACGCCAAAGACCCAACGCATGTTGTGTTTTACTCAGAAGAAACATTCCGGTGGTGGGCCGAGCAAGTGGATCTAAAGATCCTGCATCTGCAGTCGCCGGTTTTTATTTTTCAGAAGCTTTGAGGCGGACGGATCTACTTCAGCAGATCCGCAAAGAGTTTAAAACCGGCCAGAATGGTCTGCGTTTTCTTGTCGTCTTGGGAGACTCCATTCACCGTTGGTTTTTCAGTCGAGTCCACATAGACCAGATGCAGTTTCAGATCGGTATCGTGCTCGGGCTTGTATTCAACACCCACAGACCAGGTCAGCCATTTCGAATCGGTCTCGAGGTTGGCGCCTGACGCCGATGAGGTCACTTGCGTACGCGAAGATTCGGCCTTCAAGACTCCAGCCGTTTTGTCGGTGAACACCCAGTAACCGCGGCCAACAACAGAGTCGATCATATCGGTGGCTCGTGCGCCTCCAAGCTTGGTGCCTCGGTCGACAAAGGTGTCATTCAAATAATCCAATTCAAAATAGCTCGTATCCGGAAGGTCATATCGAGCTCCCACCCCAAAGTAACTGTTCTTGCGGTCAGGCGTCGCTCCTTGAGGATGGCTTTCTAGATAGGAAATCACTGGCGTGAATTTCTTGTCGAAATACTTTTGCCTGAGGCGAAGGGAAAACAGCCCGCGATTTTGCTGATTGTTGCCACTGCTGTCAGTTGAGTCGGCTTCTTGGTTGGCGACATGGAAGTCCAAGGTCGTATCTTCAAACATGTACCTCATCCCCACGCCGTCATAGTTGGAAACGGTGCTCTCATAAGCCTTTGAAACAAAGTACTGATCAATCGGAGAATAAGAGCCCTCATTCGCCGAAACGGCTTTTAACAGCTTGCCGGCTCGAAGCCCCAGATAGGGATTTAGCTGGTAACCGACCATCATATAATTAATCAGCTCGTTGGTGTTATCACGTTTGCTGAGATTGCCTTGAGCAGTCGCGTCCGTGATCAGGTTCAGGCGTCCTTGCACATTGATTTTTTCGCTGAGATCCGAGCGAACCATCAGCCGAGCATAGGGAACCGTGAAGCGATAATAGTTCGGCTTTCCGACGGCATCATTATAGGTTTTGCTTTCCAGTTCGTTTCGGTATTCCAACATCACTTTGCCGAAAGCGGGGCCAGTGAGAAGAGTTGAAACGGTGGTCAGAATGACAAGACAAGCCTTCCAATAACGTGTTGCCATGGTTCATCTCCTTAAAGGGGTGAATAGCCTGTTATTGAGTCTACTGTTGGTCAGTGGCGGACTGTCTATCTGAAAACGCGAATGCACCGAATCTTCAATGTCAGTGAGCGCAAAGATTTTCAAGGCGAGTTCTAAATTCGTTGGGATTTGTATATCGCTTCAGTTCGTCAAAAAGCGGTTTTGCTTGCTCGTTTTGAAGTGCCAAAGATTTGAGCCACTGCTTGGTGCGCGCCTGAGCAAAGTAAGGCGATTTATCCAGCGTGCAGGCTTCAAAAAACAGTGGCAGCATCTTGGAAGTTTCGCTCCAAGGGGCTTCCGCCTTTGCCTCGGAATTTGCCGAGAGAGATTGCGTCTTTCGATCTTGAATCGAGCGCTTGATATCCCGAAACAAAAAGGGTTTGGCGACGCCACCTCGGCCGATCATGATTTGATTGCAGCCGGTCGTTTCATAACATTTCCAGAAATCGTTGACGTTCCAAATCTCGCCGTTGGCGACAATTGGAAGCCGAACTTGCTCTTTGATTTTCGGGATCCATTCCCAATAAGCGGGTGGACGGTAACCATCCGTTTTGGTCCGGCAGTGAACCGTCAACCACGCCGCGCCCGCGGCTTCCACAGCTCGAGCATTATCGAAACACTGGCCGGGATCATCAAAACCCAAACGCATTTTTGCCGTTACTGGGATATGAGCGGGCACCGCTTTGCGAACGGCAGAGACAATTGTGAAAATCCGATCCGGAGTTTTCAGCAAGCTTGCGCCGCCATCGTGTCGGTTGACAGTTTTAGCAGGGCAACCAAAATTCAAATCAATTCCCAAAGCACCAAGCTCGGCCCCTTGAGCGGCATTTTCAGCCAAAGGCTGAGCTTGTCCGCCCAGATATTGCAGGAACATTTTGGTTCCATGACGGGTGCGCGAACCCATTTTCAGTTCGGGAGCATATCGGTAAATGACAGGTGGCGAGTGAAGCTTGTCGGTGACGCGAATAAATTCGGTCAGGCACTGATCAATTCCACCGGTCCCCGTGAGAACGTCGCGCAAAACAAAATCGACGACGCCCTCCATCGGGGCCAGATGCAGTTCCATGTTTAAGCGCCACCCATTTTTTTGACGGTTTCAAATTCTTTTTCAGTTACTGGTTGAATGGAAAGGCGTTGGCCTTTTTTTAAGACCTGCATATCCGTCAAAGATTTTTCTGATTTCAAAGATTCCAAGGAAACAAAATGTTTGAACTGCGAAACGAATTTCACTTCGACACAAAACCAGGTTGGCTTTTCTTTTGTGGCCTTGGGATCAAACACATCGCTTTTTTTGTCAAATTGCGAAGGGTCCGGTTGCGCCGCTTTGGAAACTTGCGCTAGCCCCGCCACACCCGGTGGTTCGGCATTCGAGTGATAGAACAAAACCAGATCACCGACCTGCATCTCGTTCGTCATAAAGTTTCGCGCCTGATAGTTGCGAACGCCGGTCCACAAAGTCGCGCCATCTTTTTTCAACTGAGCAATCGAGTAAGTCTCGGGCTCGGATTTCATCAACCACATCTTTTTAGGCATAGGCAAAGGATATAGCATGGCTTTCGGGCCTTGCAAAGCTTGGTGAGGAAAGCCCGAGAACCGTTACAAATTT
>CBIHPB010000264.1:0-5443 GCA_966211485.1 uncultured Bdellovibrio sp. | reverse complement strand
GAATTTTCATTGCTGGTGCAGACTTTTCCAGGACCATTGATCTGAACAGTGAAAACCGCTCGTTGAGTCACCTGCAGTGTGCGATCCAAAACTTCCGGACGATAGAGCTCGCGCTGCAACATCATCGAACCTGGGAAGATAAAGTTATCAACCTTCAACTTTCGATTTTTGGAATCGCAGGCCAGTGGATATTGATCGGCATCTTTCGCATGACGAGCATCCAAAGGTTTTCCTTCCCAAGGATTGATCAAGATCGATTCGGTCTGATCCATTCCCAGGTCGTTGTTCACAAGGCGATAAGACATTTTGATATAGTGACTGCATTCATTGCGATCAAATTCAGGCGTTCGCGATTCCCAATAGATGCATGGCAAAGTTTCGGTGCTGACTTGTTCTTCTTTCAAGACTTTGCCTTCGCCATCCATTGTATAAAGAGTAAACTTGCGGTTGCTGAGACCGAAATTTCCAACTTTATTGGACAGACAAGTGTGCATGCGGAAGCTGAACGACATTCGAAGAGCCGTCTCGGTCGCGGTCTTAAAGTCATCGGCAGACAGATAACCAGCGTAGACACCAGCTTTCTGAACGTGGTCCGGAGTTGCGGCTTCAGCAGCGGCTCCGCCCAGGAAATTTTGAATCGAAAACTGACCGGCTTTGTTTTCTTTGGCGACAGTTTCGCTGATCTTCAAGCCACCGGATTCGGTAAAGCTGTGATTGCCTCCCAATGGGAACACACCTTCAAAGGCCTGCAAACCTTCCGGCGCTCCCAGTGGAATCAGCTTAATTCCAAGCATCGTCTGACCGCTGCTAGGTCCCGCTTTCAACGAGAAATCCGCATCGATCATCAATGTGTTATTGGCAATGGAAACCTTCTCGACTGTCTGCTGACCCCAAACCATTCGAGTCGGCTTTTGATTTTGAACGTCTTCAGAAATCAAAGTGATTTCCACTTTGAAACTTCCGTGCAGAACCGGCACCAGAACCGGCGTCGCATCCGTCTTTTGGAACAAGATCTGTGGGCGCAAGAAAATCTGATCGTGCCAAGTGTATGACGAGCCTTGCAGTTTTCCGTTGGTGACATTGCGCTCGCCACTTTCAACCCAAACTGTTCGCTTTTTCAGATTTCCGTCTTTATCTTTACCTTCCAAACGAAGTTTCACATCTTCGGCTTTTTCCAACAGGTACGGAGTCGTCTGCTTGGTCAAATCCATCACATCGGCCAAACCTTCACCGTGCGACCATGGATTGATCGCAAATTTCACTTCACGGGTTCCACGCTGAAGACCTTTCGGTTTCAACGTGCGAGTCATCTTCAGCCAAATGGAATCCGACAGATAATTGAACTTGATCACTTCTGGCCAATTCAAGCATCCCTGGGCGTCCGTCGTGACATCCTGATCGATTTCATCAATGCGGAATTTCGCATTCGGAATATTCGTCATGCGAGTGTAATCAATCAAGCAAGCTTTGAAATTGTATGTCTTCTCACCTGGAAGCGGGAACTCGCCGACATTGCGAGACGCCGCGACCGATCCGCTCATCGATGCGACGGCAAAATTGGCCGCATCGTTTTCCGTTCCATCCGGACGATCTTGAGTCTTCGGCAAGCAGGCCGTCAAAGCCAAGCTCAGCACCAAGAAACCATAACTGAAAATGCTTCGCTTAAAGGAAGTCATAGTCGGTCTCCCAGCGAAGTCGGTAAGAAGTCACCTCACTTTGAGGTGCATTATTATAGATCAAGGTGCTTGTCACATAACGAAGGCCCACTTTGTTCTGGCGTTTTCCACCCCATTTAAAGAATGGCATCACCATCACACCATTGCGGTTCGAACGATCGAACTCGATGGCATTGTAAGCCGAGATCGCGGCGTCCGGTTCGACATGAAAATACTCGGCATCCAGACCATATTTACGGTTGCGGGCGCCTCGATAAAGCATTTCAGTTCCCGCATTCCAAGCGCTGTTCATGCCTTCGGGTGCTCCGTCATTGCGAAGACCCTCTGCATAGATATTGAAATCCATCGGCCCCAAGCCCAACTCAAGCCGCGTGCGAACTTCCAAACCATGAAACTGATAAGCAAAGACCGAGAAAGTTTCGGATTCGCGACGAACCGTATTTCCGTTCAGCATTGCATCGGCCGCAACAGCTGAAGGTAAATTATCATATTGCCAGTAACCAACCGAAGCGCGAATCGCATTGCGATGGTTAAACTTATAGTGAGCTTCCAAAGCGCCTGTTGAAAGCGTCGGAGTTTCTTCGATTTGATTGGTGGTATTCGTGTTCGACGAGTAGGTCAAAATCGCCTGCTCGCCGACCAACGACATGCCCGCATTTTCACTGCCGCCAAAGAAAGATGTGCGAAGAGCGGGGAACGCCTGATCTTCCATAAACAGCATGCTGTGATAGAAGTTTTGATCCAAGATCCCGCCGCGCAATTGCCACCAAGCAAACGGCGTCCAGATTAAAGAGGCATCTTTCGGGAAAACAATCGTGCTGTTGCGAGACTGCGTGCTGGTCTGATCCGCACCGGCTCGCATGATAATATAAGGCGAAACAAACAACATGAAATCATCGGAAATGCGGTACTTCACGTCCGAGTAAAAACGGAATGAAGCGATATGGAATTTTTCATACTGCGATTGCGAGCTCAAACCCATGAAAATCAGCGAGTACTTCATCTGGAAATCTTTGCTGGAAAAATAATTCGGCTTCACACGAGTCGTCATTGTCGTCGTGCCATTGGCCCCGTTAACGGTCTTCGGAGCTGCCGTTTCCACGGCGTTTGGATCTTCGAAAAAATCATGTCCCGGTGAAAACCCAGGTGGCAGGTAATACGAAAACGGCAGCGTACTTTGAGCAAAAGCACCCACACTTGCGGTACCCACCACAAGCAAAATCAGGCCGAAATTTCGTATCCGGTCGAACATGATTACCTCTGCTCTAACAACGTTTAGTTCAAGGAATATGCCCATTTAGAACCACCTGAGATGTTCGCTGAGCTGCTTAAGCTATTGAATTTACGTGTGATTTAAGGGGCCCAATCGAAGGCTTTAAGGGACGCCATAAGAGAAACTTTGTGAGGCCCAAAAATGAGTGGACCCCGTCAAAAGTTTCGACAGCCAGATATGGAGTTATTTCCAGGTCGGCGGATTAGGACTCCTCTTGAAGAAGGGACGCAAGTGAGGCCTTCAGCTCTTCTGACGCCTGAGCCTCGCCAGGTACGGACTTGCGGTCCATGGTGAGTCTGATTTCTTTGACATACTCTTGCTGAAGTTTTTTGTTGATGGTGTCGCGCATGTGTTCGCGCATAAAAACCAGCTGCTGCATCCACGCCGAGTTCTTCACCCAGACAAAAAGAACCCCACGCTGATAACCGACTGGTTCGCTGATCGCCGCCATCGTTGGACCCACGTAATCCGGCCATTTTTTCCACAGTTTCCAGCGGATAAAATGCACCGAGAGCTCTGACTTGCCATTTTCAAAAAGGGCCTGTAGGACTTCCGATCCGGCGCTGAGATTGGTTTTCTTTTTTTGGTATGGATTCACAATCAGAGGTTTAAACATGAGCTCAAATCTTGTCAAATTTGGAAACTCGAATTCGATCACGGTTGTCGGCGGCGGTCTGGCCGGCAGCGAATGCGCGCTTCAGCTCGCCGATATGGGTTACCAAGTCGACCTCTACGAGATGCGCTCGCAGACCATGACCGAGGCGCATAAAACTGGAAATCTAGCCGAACTTGTGTGTTCGAATTCTTTCGGCAGTCTCAGCGAAGGCTCGGCCCCTGCCCAGCTGAAATGGGAAGCCCAAGCCCTGGGTTCAAAGATCCTCAAAGCCGCCATCCAAGCGCAAGTCCCCGCCGGCCAAGCCTTGGGCATGGACCGCGAAGTTTTCTCGCAGACCGTGACCGAGATGGTAAAGGCTCACCCAAAAATCAAAATCCACAACGAGCTGATCGTGTCGCTTGAGCAAATTCCACGTCCCGCAGTGATCGCCACAGGTCCGCTGACTCATCCGCAGTTGGCCGAGAGTCTGCAAAATCATTTCGGCGACGAGTTCTTGTACTTCTTCGACGCCATCGCGCCGATCATCGACACCGATTCGATCAACATGGACATCGCCTGGAAAGCCGATCGCTACGACAAGGGCACCGCCGATTACATCAACTGCCCCCTGGACAAAGAACAGTACCAAAATTTGATTCAAGAAATCACAGCCGCTAGAAAAATCGAACCGAAACATTTCGAAACCACATCCTTCTTCGAAGGCTGCATGCCGATCGAGACCATGGTGGATCGCGGACCCGAGACTTTGCGTTTCGGCCCGATGAAGCCTGTGGGCCTCAGAAATCCACGCACCGGCCGCGAAATGCACGCCATCGTTCAACTTCGCCAGGACAACAAAGAAGGCACAGCTTTCAACATGGTGGGCTTTCAAACCCGCATGGCTTATGGTGAGCAAACGCGTGTTTTCAAAATGATTCCAGGTCTTGAAAACGCCGAATTCCTGAAGCTGGGAAGTATCCACCGCAATCTGTTTATCAATTCACCCAAGCGCTTGAATAAAGATCTCTCAAGCCAAAAAGATCCCTGGCTGTTCTTCGCAGGACAAATCACGGGTGTTGAAGGTTATTTCGAATCAACGTCGATCGGCTTGCTTGTCGCGCGTTTCCTGGACCAAAAACTTCGCAATGGTGAAGCGACACTTCCGCCACGTGATTCCATGATGGGCTCTTTGATGGAAGCGATCACTGATCCGACACGCGCCGATCATTTCCAACCGACGAATGTGAACTTCGGTCTCTTCCGTGACATGAAGGAAGAGAACGGCAAAAAAATCCGCGATAAAAAGCAGAAGAAACTACGCCAGGTCGCTCGCGCGCAGGCCGCTTTCTCTAGTTGGATTCAGGAACAAGGCTGGGCTCAGGATCAGGCCCCAGGGCTTGCATTTTTGTCGCCGGCACAACCTCAGGCTTAAAGTGCTCGCGGCAGCGGGCTTCGTACATGTCCGCAGCACCCACAACAACTTGTCCTTCGACGTCAGCTGTCCGTTGAGTTCGGCTGGCCGCTGAACCGCAGACCACACAAACCGCATGTTGTTTCGTGACGTTCTCAGCGATCGCCATCAATGTCGGCATCGGCTCGAATGGTTTCGCCTGCCAATCGGTGTCCAATCCCGCAATCACCACGCGCAGTCCGCGCTCGGCCAAAGTTTGCACGACTTCAACCAGGCCTTGATCAAAGAACTGACCTTCATCGATTCCAACGACCTGGGTGTTCGGTTTCAGGTGCTCCCAGATATCCGCGGCCGAGCTGATCGGTTTTGACATGATGGAATTCTGATTGTGCGAGCGAACTTCTTCTTTGGAATAGCGGTCGTCGATGATGGGTTTGAAGACTTGAACGCGCTGACGCGCCAATTCCGCACGTCGCAGACGACGGATC
>CBIHPB010000263.1:0-5504 GCA_966211485.1 uncultured Bdellovibrio sp. | reverse complement strand
CGAGGGTTTTAGCCCTGCCGGATTGGGCGATCTCGTCATCAGTTACGTGACGACAACGACTCCGTAAATAAAAAAGGCAGCTTGAGGAAGCTGCCTTTTTTTATTCCAGACTGAAAATCAGAATTACTGATTGTCTTCGTCACCCAAAACGTTGACCAGAACCATTGTGCGGCCTGATTTCTCGGCCTTCTTTTCGATTTGGTCGACGATTGTTTGATAGCTGGTCGGTGTCTTCCACTTGATCAGCGTCTTCAACATGATTTCCGCATTTGAAGCATTCAAACTAAAGTAAGTCGGCAATCCGTTGGAAATGATATCCAGGTTCTTCGTACCTTTTGGATCCACAGCTGGATTCATCGCTGCCTTCATATCGAAGAATGGCAATGTGTAATACGAATAGCTGTTGCAACCAGACCAGTAGATCAACTGATAGTCTGCTGTCAGAGAGAATTTCGCTGGATCATTGCGCATGATGTATTGGAAAGATTGAGCATCAAATCCTGAACCCACACGTGAATGACCGAACCAAGCAAAGAAAGCTTCTTTGCGATGGGCATAGCTTTCAGCAAACAGCATCATCTGATCCACGCCCGCCGCAGCCACAACCGTGACTTCGACTTTCACGCCATCTTTCACACCTGTAAAGCGTGTTCCGATCGTCAGATCGTCAGCACCTTCGTACTCGGATTGTAGAACCGGTGATTTTTGGAATCCCAATGGCGACAAAGCTTTGTCGGCTTTTTTAAGGAAGCTTTGGAATTCGCGCATGCCATCGTCGCGGTCTTCGAATGGATTTGGATCTTCAGCGTCTTCCACATAACCAAACGCGAAAGTCATTTGCAGAAATTTCTCGCCATTGATGGTTCGGATCATGCGCTGATACTCGGGATAAGTGCGCGTTGTCTGAGCCGTGATATCGCCGAATTTCAATTCGACGTTTTGGTAATCAACACCCAACTGCTGATCGCAGCCACGGCGGCTTGGATCCCAGAAGTACCAGAAGAATCCAGCCGTCTGGTGCTCGGGCTCGGAATCACCGCATTCTTTCCAGCCTGGAGTTTGTTGCATATCGCGCTGGAAAGGAACCGGGAAAGTCATGCTGGTGGCAGGGAAGTCTTTGTAGATCAGCCACTGAGCGCTGTAATCATAAGGAACAAAGACGACTCCGTCTTTCAAGATCGCATCCTGATTGCGGATGTTGATCACTTCGCCACGCTGAGGTCCGCCCAATTCGCGGTTCACCAGTGGACCGAACAGGAATTTCACAGTCGATGAAATTTCCCAGCGGCTGACCAGGTCAGCATTGGCTTTCACATCTTCGACATCCGTCAGATCAGTTTTGTAGTAAGCCTTGAAGCTGACTTTACGCTCGACACCTTTGGCCGAGTAGAGATTGTCGGTTTTGTTGAGATCAGAAATTTCAGAAGAGTGATTTGGAGTGCAGGCAGCCAGCATCAGACCGGCCATGATGACTAAATATTTTTTCATCTTGAATCCTTTGGTCAGGGGGAAAAGACGGGCTCATACTTACCAAGGATTTAAGACTTCCGCGAATACATTTCTTGAATAGGCCGATGCGTGAAAATAATAGAATTCTTAGGATGCCTTCTGGGCAACCTTCGAAGACCGGATCCACAGCCGAATCGGTGTCAGCTCCTTTTCGGTCAGGCCGACAAAGTGAACTTTCACATGGAAGAGGTTGTCTTCCGGTCGCCACTCGCAGCCCACCACCCGCAAAAATGGGGATGGAATGCCCAGCTCGGCATAGAATTCCGACTTGAGCTTCACTTTATGGCCCACCGGCACCGGCAGTGACGAGTGAATTTCCAGTCCCAGTTCGGTAATTTGAACGATCTCTGTCGGCATATCCCAGTCGGCGGCCACTTTAACCGCCCCTGGAGTAAATGCTTCTTTCGATTTGGGTTTTTTCTCCAGCAGGCTGTTCACTTTGGAAATCAGAATCTCAGGATCCACCGGTTTAACCACATAATCGTCGGCTCCGCTTTGGATGGCGCGTTCGATATCGCGCTTTTCCCGGCGGCCGGTCACCATAATGATCGGGATGGTGGCAAAGGACTGACTGGTTCGCACAGTCTTAACAAATTCAAAGCCCGTGATCCCGCCTGGCATCATGATATCCGAAATCACCAGATCGAAATGCTCGGTGGCCAGCTTTTCCAGTGCGTCTCGTGGTTCCATGCATTGAACCGTCACATGACCTTTCGAAAAGAGGATCGAATTGAGCATCTTCTGAGTATTTTCATTGTCATCGACGACCAAAATTTTTGCCATACGAAATCCTTTATTTCAGTTCCCTCTGATAGCGAAGGAGGTTGTCTTTTAACCTTTGAAATTCATTTAAAACGGTCTTAGTCATGGCCGAACGCTCGGGGGCCGTCATCGGCTTGGTTTCCAGCGTCTCCAACAATTCTGCCAGGCGTGCTCCACCCACTGCGGCCGAGCTGGATTTCACAGTGTGGGCGATATGCTGAAACTCTTCTGGATCGGTTTCGATCACGTTTTCCATCGCCTTCAAAGCCTTCGGAGTGGACTCGAGATAAGTTTGAATCAGCGAAACCCGCAGGTCGACGCCGTTTTCGTCCTTGTACTCTTTCAAAATTTCCAATCGGGCCGTATCAAAACCTGAGGTGTCTTTTACAATCATATGCTTTTGCAAAACGGCTTGAAGCTGGTCTTTGCGGAATGGTTTGCTGAGGTAGCCGTTCATTCCAGCTTCGCGGCAGCGCTCTTCGTCGCCCTTCATCGCATTGGCGGTCAAAGCCACGATCGGCAAAGTTGATGAAATATTTTTGCGGATCTCACGAGTTGCCTCAAAGCCGTCCATCTCGGGCATCTGGCAGTCCATCAAAATCAAATCGAAATCGGATTGCGCCAAGGCTTCCAGAACTTCTTTTCCGTTGGCCACGGTATGGAATGTATAACCCAGCTCTTTTAAGAGCGCCTGCGCAATCAATTGGTTCACCGAATTGTCTTCTGCAATCAGGATGCGGCCTGATTTGGGTGCGGTCGTCGTTTCCCGAGTTTGACTTTCCGAAGGCTTGTGGATGTGATCCAAGTTTCCACCTTCGGACAGCATCTTCATCAGATGGTTGTAGAGCTCACTCTGATTCAAAGGACGGATCAGGAAATTGGAAACGCCCATATTGCGGTAGCGAGTCTGAATTTCTAGGCTTTCATCATCCAAGATCACGGTCACTCGCGGGCGGTCGACTCGCTTTTGCAAGGCCTGCAGCCAGCGTTCGACCTCGGTCTGCTCGGGGTAAGTGCAGACCAGGAAAAGATCGAATTCAGTCAGATCTTCGGCTTTAGTCACCAAATGTTCAAGTTCGGAAATTTTTTTGAGGTGTTTGGCCCGCAACTTCCACGAAGCAATATAATCCGTCAGAATTTGTGCGGAATCTGGATCGGCGTCGAAGACCAGAATTTCATTTTCAGGCGGAAATGTTTTCTTTTTAGTTTCGGTTTGTTGGGCTTGAGTGGACTCGTCCAAAGTGAGGGTAAACCAAAATTTCGAGCCCTGTCCTGGTGTCGATTGCACGCCCAGTGTGCCGCCCATCAGCTCGACCAGTGTTTTGCAGATGGAAAGACCAAGACCGGTTCCGCCAAATCTTTTGGAAGTCGATGTGTCGGCTTGACTGAAAGGCTGGAAAAGTTTGTCGATATTTTTTGGATCGACTCCGATGCCGGTGTCTTCGACTTCGAATCGGATGCGAACTTGTTTTGGTAATTGTTCGACCAATTCGGCGCGAACGATGACTTTGCCTTTTTCCGTGAACTTGATGGCGTTGCCGATCAGGTTGATCAACACCTGACCGATGCGGCCGATATCACCACTCAGGCGCTCGGGGATTTGCGGGCTGAGGTGGGTCAGCAGAACCAAAGACTTCTCATGCGCCCGGTGAGCTAACAGTTGGACGGTTCGGTCGATCGAATAAGAGAAATTGAAATCCGATTTTTCGATATCCAGTTTGCCGGCTTCGATTTTTGAGAAATCCAGAATGTCGTTGATGATCGTCATCAGGCTTTGCGCTGATTGGGAAATCAGATCCAGGTAAGATCTTTGTTTCGAATCCAGATTTGTTCCGCCCAAAATTTCGGTCATGCCGATCACACCATTCATAGGCGTGCGGATTTCGTGGCTCATATTGGCCAGGAAGCGAGATTTCATCTGCACGGCTTCGGTTGCGGCTTTTTCGGCTTTGATCAATTCGGTTTCCAGCTGGTGTTTTTTAGTGACGTCCCGGAAGACAGTGACGGTCCGGAAGATCTGGCCTTGCTCGTTATAGACGGGGCGGCAGCTAAAGCTCATGATCTTCGGCTTTTGATTTTCAATATCGACTTGAATTTCCATGTCGTTGACCATCTCGCCGCGGAAAGCCCGAGCCGTCGGAAGCTCGTCCTCGTCCAAAATACGTTGCGTGGTGGGATCGCGACGGACCATCATGAAAAGTGATTTGCCAGTGACCGAGACTCCGCTGGCATTAAATCCCAGCATTTCGCGGGCGGCGTGATTCACATGCGTTGGATTTCGTTTGTCATCCAGGATCAACAGACCGTCGGCCATCGATTCCAAAGTCAGGTTCATCAGATTGGTCTGCAGCTCGAGGGCATCTCGAGAGCGGCTGAGATCGTAAGTTTGTTTTTGCAGCTCGCGGTCTTTTTCCAGCAGGTCTTGCAAGTCTTTACGGGCCACGCGATTGGCCAGATAAATCAGCAGGCAGGCCAGCACTCCACCGATGGCGATTGGCAAGTCGATCAGTTCGATGCTGGTTCTGGAATGCGATTCGCGCTCGTCCATCAGGCGGGTTTCTTCGTTCAGCATTTCGCTGACCAAAGTTTGAATTTGCTCGTCCAATTTGGCCATTTGCACCTGGCGGATATCCAAGGCCAAAGTGGATTCAAACTGAACTTTCACTTTTTGATCGAAATATTTTTGAACTTGATCGAGGCGGCCTTCTTGAACCGTGTTGTCTTCGATACTGTCGCGCAAATTACGAAGCTGTTGTTGAATTGCGTCCGGCTGATCTTGCAGTTGAAGGGACTGTGAAAGGCGCATCAGCTGACCTTCAATATTCGCCGTGTGAAGAACCCAGGCAAAACTGCTTTGGAGATTTTGTTTCTGCGCGTAGTATAGGAATCCAACGAGAATCAATGTTCCCAAACCTGCTCGGAATCCATAGCGGACAAACCACCGATTAAATGACGCAGACATGCCTAATCTCTTCGGCTAATTAAGGACTTAGCTCGCTGGACTTAGGTTGAATCGCGATGAATTTGACGAAAAATTCTAAGAGCTTAAATTCTCGGTGATAAATTTAATAACGTCTTGATAGACCTCTTCGCGTCCCAGGTCGTTGTAGATCTCGTGTTTCCGATCGGAATAAATCTTCAGGACCTTGTGCTGGGCTCCCAGCTTTCTAAACAGCTCCTGACTGGTTTCCGAGCCGACCACCGGGTCCTGCTCGGGAATCTGCAACAGGGTC
>CBIHPB010000262.1:0-5586 GCA_966211485.1 uncultured Bdellovibrio sp. | reverse complement strand
GGTTTCGGCGACAGAATCAAACAGTTTCTACTCATCGTATCATGAGCATTTCTATCTCGCGTCAAATGTTATGAAACACAAAACAGAACCAGACTTACGTCAGTTTTCTCTCTGCAGCTTCACACAAACTCGAAAATAGAATCTGCGAAATGAAAGTTTTAGGATCTGACACATTTGAAAATTGGATCAGTTAAATAGAAATTCGAACTCAGTCTTTAGTCGAGACAATAGATGAATGACTCTAGAGCTGGCTCTGGATGCAGATCTTACGGATGTTCGGGTTCGAAGACCATGCGTTTGCGCGAAGCCGGATGCCAGGTGTGATCGAGATTGATCCACGCTTGCTCGCCCTTCGAATTTTCAACACGTGTCCATCCGTCTTCACCACCAAGATCCAGAAATGAATCTCCCTGCTGAGCGACGGGTGCTTGTTCATAATTCGTACCGGGACCGGTTCTGAGACGAGATTTCTTCACCTGCACAGACAGGCATTTCAGTTTGAAAGACAGATCATGACGACGAACCCAATAAGTTCGGCCCGTCATATCTTTCACTTCCATCCATCCACTTTCTTTTTTCCCCGTCCAAGTCACTGGCGTGTAACGAGAAAGTTTGAAGGATTCGTCTTTCACTTTGGCAGTTTTTTTGGATTTTTTCTTACCAGCTTTACTAGCTGGAACACGCAGATAAGGTTTGGCTTTCGCATCAGCTTTCGAAATACAAGCCGGTACCGTTCCGGCAAATGCCGGCAAAGAAAGAAGAATTGAAAAACCAAGAAGGAAGACAAGACTCCGCATAGATCATTTTTCGGAGTCTCAATTGAAAAAGCTTACGTTCGTTAGCCCAGTTTTCGAAAAGCAGTTTTAGTTCGACGAGTGCTCTTTGGTCAGACAGTCAGAGACCTGGCCCAAGAGCTGGCTCGAGGCTTTTTCAAATCGAGCCACCAAGGCCTGTTCTTTCTCATCGTGACTGCGAAATGTCTGAGCCGAGATCCGCAAAGACTTCAGATCCGTCTTTTTGATCGAGCGATTGATCATCATTTTATTTTCCAGCTGGTCGGCATTCTCTTCGAGCACGACAGCCATCGTGTCGTTCTTGCGGATAAAAGAATCCATCAGCTCTTTCTGAGCCGCTTGCATCGCCCGCAGATCCTTCACCAAGGACTCGCACTTTTCAGCTGCCATACTTGAGAGAGAGAAAAGGAAAACGAAAACCCCAACCTTTAAACCCATTTTGAAACCCCCGTTTCAATGGGGGGATCCTACATGAGGCTTTGGAATTTCAATACCCAACGCCTCGTAAAGGTGCCGAAAATCGGCCATTTCCGAGAATTTCGTGGTGATATTTCCTGATTGTCAAAAATCTAGTCAGATCTTTTTTTCAGAGGCTAATTGATGAAATGCTTCGCCACCAGATACGGAATCAGCAGATAAATAATCGCATCACGAACCAGATAGTAAACAAAGAACACCGCAAAGATCTTCCACCCATATCGTCGAACGACAGCTTTAAAGCCACCATCCTTAAAAGTCACCCGGCACTCCTGCAAGGTTGCTTTGACGTAAGAGATCCATCCTGTGCGGCTCTTGGTTTCACTCATCATTATTTCGCCGCACCAGTCACGCTGGAAAGATAAGCTGCCAGACTTGGAATTTCTTTTTGTAGATGAGGCAACGCCACCATCGTGTGCGTTTCGCGTTTTGGTTTGTAGCCGGCTGGATATTCAGCCCGCATCACTCGCGCTTCAATCAGCTCTTGTGACGAGCCAGCAACTGCTGGGCCGATCGCGCCGTCTTGCGAAGGATCGACGTTATGGCAAGAAGCGCAGTTCGAAACGTAGATTGATTTTCCGCGCTGAGAAAGTTGTTCCACCGTCATCTCGACGGGAGCTGATGTTTCAGTGGATTTTTTCGTGCAACCCGCGACTGCAAAGGCACAAGCAACGGCCACAAAAGCAAAAAGGAGCATGGGTTTTTTCATGCTCCTTTAATTGCCATCAAAAACTTTGAATTTCAATCAAACTAAAGAATCGCGCACATCACTCCGTAGAGGACAGCTGTCAAAATAAAGCCACAAGTAATGACTCCTTTGACCGTTTGCATAGGCCCCAGCTTTCCTTTGATTGCATTTCCTTCCAGGATCAACCAAATCGCAACCAGAACAGCCGTCAAAGCCGCCAAATTCGATTCCGGAGTCACTGCGATCGGCAAGTGGCTAGCCGCACCCATGAAGAACAGCATTGGAATCGACATCAAAGTGTTGGTTCGAGAAGCCAGCAAACCACGTGGGGCTGCTGCCGCTGCTTCTGGCAATGCCGCTCCGCCAGCTGCAACCTGAGTCGCCGATGCGATCACGATCTTTTGAGCTGGCCAGATGATAAACCAAACGTTTGCCCACATGGTCAGACCCAAAGCCGCACCCGTCAGAATCGCCACACCCCACGAGCTGCGGAAGACTTCAAAGCCAGATTGGTGGCCTTTCGCCATCAAGATCACGATACCAGTCGCCATCGTCCACATCGCTCCCCAACGGAACCACCACATGGCTTTTGGTAGAAGAATTCGCAGAATTCCGGACTTCACGGCCGCATCGGCTTCTGCCATGGTCGCGCCCTGAACAAAGTTGAAGTAATAGAGATGACCGATCCACATCACGCCGAAGAAATAGTGCAACCAGCGCAAGATAAAGAGAAAACCGTCCATGCTAAAAAGCGAACCCATGATGTGACTCCTTTGAAGTGTCGTTAACCTGAAAAAATCCAGTCAGAAACTAGACTTATCTTGAAGTTACGCCGGCTCCCGAGTCATTTCGTGCTGTGTTAAGAAAGCTCTCAAAATCGGACTTCATCTGATCCTGAGTGTAATGAATGAGAAGCCGTGCGACATAGCGCTTTCCGACCTCAATATGCTTCTTGGCCGGCGTTCGCTCGGCGGATTCGAAGAATTGCAAGAATGTAGACGCCGTGGCTAGCATGACGTTGACCAGGAACTGAATCTCGTCGGCGGCCTGGATTTGGGTCATCCAACCCTGCTTGATCCAGCGCTTGTACATCAAGGTCATCAGTTTCAGGATTTTCGCGATATGGGCCTTCCACATTTTTGAAAGCTGAGAATCTTTGCGACGGAGATAGTACATTTCGCGATGGAAAAAACGATAGCGCCAGAAGAGCTCGAAATTTTTTTCGATCAATTCTAGAGGGTGCATCAGCTTCGTAGTCTTTTTGGTCTTCCAAAGTTCGTATGTCTCTTTCGCCATCTGACGGAAAATCTGACGAATGATTTCCTCTTTGTTGGCAAAGTGGAAATACAGATTTCCAGGACTGATGTTCAGCTCTTTGGCGATATGATTCGTTGTCACCGCGACGATCCCGCTGCGGTTAAAAAGCTCGATGGAAGTCTGGACAATACGGTCTTTGGTTTTCATAGGATTTTTTTCAGCCCTGTTCTTCATATAGAGCAGCTTAAAAAGCAAATAAAAAGCACATCAAGTTTCTGACATTCTTTTGCGGTTCGCGGTTGAAACCACCGAAGTCTTAGACTCATAATAAAAGGATGCGAATTTTCCAGAAGCGGAAGTGGGTTTATGCCTTCACAGGGATGTGTGTTCTGCTCGCTGGGTCCAGCCTCTATTGGACCTTCCGAGAACTCCCTGAAGAGGTCAAGGAAGCTGCCCGAGTCGACAAGTTAAATCAGTTCAGAAGCCTTTTGGCCGAGCAATTGGGACCCGGGATCCTTAGCAACAAGCTGGCACCCGAAGTTCAGGTTCCAACTGATGCGGGCCCTATCACCGGTAAAGTCGAATACACCATTGACGCCGAACTGCAGAAGGCTTCTGAAAAGCTACTCAATAGCTACAAGCCTGATTACGGCGCCATCGTGATGATCGATGCGGAAACTGGCCGTATTTTAAGCCTCGCCAGTTTCCAGAAAAAGAACTCGTCCGGCGAAAACTTGGCTTTGAAAGGCACGTTCCCGGCGGCGTCGGTTTTCAAAATCGTCACGGCGACGGCGGCCTTAGATAAATACGGTGTGACTCCGGATACCCAGGTTGCATTCAATGGCGGTAATCACACTTTGTATAAAAAGAACGTGATGTCGACCAAGGTAAACCGTTGGACCCGCAACATGTCTTTGCGTGAAGCTTTTGCTCGATCAATCAATACGGTGTTTGGGCGTCTGACATTAGAGCGACTGGCTCCGCAAGATCTCGAAGACTATGCGATTCGTTTTGGTTTCAATAAAAATTTCCAAACCGATCTGCCGTTTGATCCGGGCTACACCGAAATTCCGAAAGAAAAGAATTTCCACCTGACCGAAATGGCATCGGGCTTTAACAAAGTCACACGCATGAGTCCTCTGCAAGGCGCGATGATCGCAGCCTCCATCGTCGAAGACGGGGTGATGCGCGTTCCCTATATCGTCGAAAAAGTTCACGGCACGAATGGCGAAACACTTTTCGAATCCGAACCGGTGGTCGCGGCCCGCACGATGACCCCAAAGGGTGCTGAAAAATTAAAAGAGCTGATGGAAGCCACCGTCCGCCAGGGAACTTCACGAAAATCTTTCCGCACGCTGGTCAAAGACCGCAAGCTGCGCGATTTGATCGTCGGCGGAAAAACCGGATCACTGACCGGCGATAATCCAAAAGGTAAAGTTGATTGGTTCGTCGGATACGCGACGGACGAAAAGCAAAAAATCGCAATTGCTGCCCTGACTGTGAATGTCGATTACTGGACGGTGAAGTCCGCTTATCTTGCGCAGTCGATGTTCCGCACTCACTTCAAGGAACAGTTCTCCCGCGAGAACGAAAAGTTCTTCAACGCTTCGAACGAAGCTGCACAACAAGCTGATCGCGAACCAGCCAACCAATAGGTTGGCCGTGGTCAAAATTCTTCAAATTTTTTTTCCACTTCCGACCTCAGGCGAACCAGGAAGGATTCTTCTTTTTGGATGAAGAAATTGAACTCTTTGATCAGTTCGGGATGGCGAATTGTGGAGAGATAATAAAAACTTTCCTGAAGCGGCAATAAATCTGGATCGGGAACGAGAGCCCCCACTCGCTTTAATTTTTTGAGATGAAAGTTGGCGATCTGCAAAGGCATTGTCACCGCATCCACTCGGCCAGCCAAAGCCATTTGAATACTGGCATCAGGCGTTGGGGCCCCAATCATCTTCAATGTTTTGGCATTTACCAAAGGTTGCAACTTCCAAATCGTAAAGCCACGAATCGTCCCCATCACTTTGATTCGTTCAATCCCCTTCCCGACTTGGTACGGACGCACCAACACGGCGTCTTGAAAAGACAGAAGGTGATTCGAATAATAGATTTTAAGTTTGCGTTCTTCTTTCTCTTGCATGCTCCACGAGGGATGATCGGGAAACATAAAGTCCACTTCACCATTCCAAAATTGAAGGTGCGCCCTGCTGACCGGCAGAGGAACATAGCGAAACCGAATCTTCTTTCTTCGCGCAAATTCCTGGAGAACCTCACAGGCATATCCGATACATTTCTTTGTGTGAGGTGCGATGGCAACAATTGGAGAAAGATCCACGTCTTCAATACCAACGGTATAACCGGGCACAGCCC
>CBIHPB010000261.1:0-5598 GCA_966211485.1 uncultured Bdellovibrio sp. | reverse complement strand
CTTCCAATTCGGCCTGGCTAGAAAAAGTTTTCCCCTCAATCACACCGGCCGAGTATGCAAAAAAGCGAAGCGGACGAGATGCCGAGATTTTTGAATCCAGCTGGCGAACAGTACCGGCCGCTGCATTGCGGGGATTGGCAAATGTCTGGTGGCCTGCTTCCTGTTGCGACTCATTCAGCTCGAGAAAATCTTTTTTGAAAATCAGAACTTCGCCGCGAACTTCCAACAGTGCTGGAGGTTTTGCCGTATGCAGCTTCAAAGGAATCGATCGAATGGTCCGAATATTTTCGGTGACAACTTCGCCGGTGGTTCCATCTCCACGAGTCAACGCCCCGGTGAAAACACCATTCTCATAAATCAGCTCGATTGCAAGGCCATCGAATTTTGGTTCACAAAAGTATTCAATTTCCTTATCGGTGCTCAAAAATTTTTTAACTCGTGCATCGAATTCGCGAATTTCTTCGGGCGAATAAGTGTTGGCCAAAGAAATCATGGGCACGCGGTGATTGGCTTTACGAAAGGCATCCAAGGGTTTGCCGCCGACGCGCTGGCTGGGGGAGTCCGAGCGATCGAAATCCGGATGCTCGGCTTCCATCTTCAGCAGCTCGGCATAAAGCTGGTCGTATTCATAATCGGAAAGCGTCGGCTGATCGAGGACATAGTATTTGTAATCGTGCTCGATGATTTTCTTTTTGAGCTTTTCGTAAGCCGCCAAGGACGCGTCGGATTTGCCAGATTTCATCGGAATAACCTATACCGGGCGCGCCGCAGAAAGCTATCATTTCTTGAACAAAGAAAAGGGGTTGTTTCAAAGGAAAAATCATCTAGTCTGGATCTTCCATGATTGATCAAAAAACTATCGCACACATCGCAAAATTAGCCCGGCTCTATGTCACAGACGATGAAGCCAAACTTTATGGCGAGCAGCTCTCAAAAGTTTTGGGACAATTCGAGCAAATTTCAAAAGTTGATACCAGTCAAACCGAGCCGCTGGTCACTCCGACCGATATCGAATCTTTTTGGCGCGAAGACAAAGTTGAAAAAGAGCTGACGGCGGAAGAGATCGTCGAAAATGCTCCTCAAAAAACAGGCAACCTGTTCACAGTTCCTCCGGTGGTCTAAATGGATTTAACAACAGCCAGTTTCAAGCAAATCGCCGAAGCGGTGAAAAGCAAAAAAGTCAGCGCCCTGGAAGTCACCCAACATTTTCAAAAGCGAATCACCTCGACAGATTCAAAACTGAATTCCTACATCTGTCAGAATCCACATGCAGAAACCGAAGCCAAAGCCATCGATGCGAGAATCGCCATGGGTGAAGACCCGGGTGTCCTGGCTGGAGTTCCTTTCGGAATCAAAGACATGTTTTGCACGAAAGGTCTGAAGACAACGGCAGCTTCGAAATTTTTGGAAAACTTTGTGCCGCCCTATGATTCGACAGTGGTGCGCCGGCTGAAAGCTGCGGGTATCACAATTCTTGGGAAATTGAACCAAGACGAATTCGCCATGGGATCTTCGAATGAAAATTCTTATTTCGGCGCTTGTAAAAATCCATGGAATACTGCCTACGTTCCAGGGGGTTCCAGCGGCGGCTCGGCAGCGGCTCAAGCAGCGCGATTGGCAGCAGGAACAATCGGTACCGATACAGGCGGGTCGATTCGCCAGCCGGCCAGCTTTTGCGGCGTCGTCGGTGTGAAGCCAACCTACGGACGTGTGAGTCGATATGGAATCGTGGCATTCGCTTCGTCATTGGATCAAGCAGGCCCGATGACTTCTTGTGTGGAAGATGCGGCTCTTTCAATGGAAGTTTTCTGCGGCCGTGATTCCAAAGACGCCACCACATCGAATCACGACGTTCCAAAGTTTTCTTCGAATCTTAAAGAAGATCTTAAAGGAATGAAAATCGGCCTGATGAAAGAATATCTGGCCGGAAAAATTCATCCTGATGTTCAAAAAACCTTTGAAAAAGCGGTTGAAACTGTCAAACAGCGGGGCGCTGAAGTCGTCGAGATTTCTGTTCCGATGACCGAGCACGCGGTTCCCATGTATTACCTGATCTCCGCATCCGAAGCGTCCAGCAATCTCGCTCGCTACGATGGTGTGAAGTATGGTTACCGAACACCGGTCGAAACATTGGCTGGCATGGAACTAGATGATTTCTACATGAAGACCCGGGGCGAAGGTTTCGGCAAAGAGGTCAAGCGCCGGATCATGCTGGGAACCTACTGTCTCTCAAGCGGTTACTATGATGCCTACTACAACAAAGCTTGCCAGGTGCGAAGACTGCTTCGTGATCAATACAAAACCGCATTTCAAAAATGCGACGTGATTTTAAGTCCGGTGACGACCTCACCTGCATTCAAGCTGGGTGATCGAATTTCAGATCCACTGTCGATGTATCTCAATGACATTTTCACTGTTTCGACAAACCTTGCCGGTCTTCCGGGTATGAGCGTGCCGTTCGGAATGTCAGCAGATGGGCTTCCGATTGGAATCCAGCTGACGGCTTCGCACTTCCAAGAGCAAATCATGCTCAACGTTGGATATTCGCTCGAGCAATCGGCGGGGCTAAAGTGGAAGGTGCCAAATGTCTAACACCGAACAAAAAAATTATCGCGGCTTTGAGGCGGTGATTGGTCTCGAGATCCACGCGCAGCTGAAAACAAAAAGCAAAATGTTCAGTGCTGATTCAACCGAGTTCGATGCAACTGACAATGAAAACACAAGTCCAATCAGCGTCGGCATGCCCGGAACTTTGCCCGTCACGAATGCAAAGGCTGTCGAGTATTCAGTGAAGACGGGTCTTGCCTTGGGATGTGAGATCCGTTCCAAATCTGTTTTCGCCCGCAAAAATTATTTCTATCCGGATCTTCCAAAGGGTTATCAGATTTCCCAGTATGATCAGCCAATCTGCTACAACGGAAAGCTGGATTTCAAAGTGGATGGCGTTCCAAAATCCATTCGCATCGAGCGCGCGCACATGGAAGAAGACGCCGGGAAATCAAGTCATCACGGTGAATACACGCTGATCAACTACAACCGCAGCGGCATTCCCCTGCTGGAAATCGTTTCCGGACCCGATCTTCGCAGCCCCCTAGAAGCGGCCGAGTACGCACGAAACATCCGACAGATTCTCCGATACCTGGATGTTTGCGACGGAAACCTAGAAGAGGGATCCATGCGCTGTGACTGCAATGTCAGCGTTCGTAAAGTCGGCGCCGAAAAGCTGGGAACCAAAGTTGAAATTAAAAACATCAACTCGTTCCGATTTGTGGAAAAAGCGATCGAGTACGAAATCGAACGTCAAATCGATGCGGTCGAGCGCGGCGAAAAAATCGTCCAGGAAACCCGACTGTGGGATCCGGACAAAAATCGCACCTTCACCATGCGCACAAAAGAAGATGCTCAAGACTACAGATACTTCCCTGATCCCGATTTATTGCCGATCGTGGTTTCAAAAGACACGATTGAAAAATACCGAAAAGAAATTCCAGAACTTCCGTTGGCCCGGGCACTGCGTTTCGTTCAATCTCATGGACTTCCCGAATACGACGCTTCGATCCTGACCATGGAACGCGAGCTGGCGGATTTCTTCGAAGAGACGGCAAAAATTTCTGGCAGTGCAAAGGCTTCATCTAACTGGATTATGACCGATCTACTGCGTGAACTAAATCTCGCCAACAAAACAATCAACCAGTCCCCGATTTCACCAGCGAAACTAGGACATATGATTGCTTTGATTGAAAAGGGCACGATTTCGGGAAAAATCGGAAAACAAGTTTTCCAAGAGATGTGGGATTCGGGAAAAGACCCCGAAGTCATCATCAAGGAAAAAAATCTTGTGCAGATTTCCGACGTCAGCGCGATTGAAAAAATCATCGACGATGTTTTGGCAGCAAATGCGGCCCAGGTCGCCGATTACCGAGGCGGAAAGACCAAACTTCTGGGTTTCTTCGTCGGGGCTGCGATGAAAGCGACAAAAGGACAAGCAAATCCAGACGTCGTGAACAAGATCCTTCTCGATAAACTGAATAGGGCCTGATTCAAATGAAAGTGGCGGCACTTGACCTGGGAACAAACTCATTTCTGTGTCTGGTCGCCGAAGTGCAATCAGGTGAAATAAAAAAAATCTATTCGGATCAAGTGGAAATCGTCCGTCTTGGTCAAGATGTCAATCGCACAAAACAGTTTCACCCCGAAGCTTTGCAAAGAGCCCGCACCTGTCTAATCCGATTTCGCAAGACTCTGGACGAGCAAAAACCAACAAAGATTTTAGCAATGGCGACATCCGCCGCCAGAGATGCAACCAACGCGGATGAACTTTTCCAAATTGGACGTGAACTCCAAATTCCGATTGAAATTATTCCTGGCGGAAAAGAAGCCGAGATTACTTTCAAGGGATCGATCTCGGGATTGCCGAAAGATAACAAAGTTCGCGCTGTGATCGACATCGGCGGTGGCTCGACGGAAATTATCGCAGGAACTCGGCAGAAAATTTTCGGAGGACGCAGTCTCAATGTCGGGGCTGTTCGTTTGACAGAAATGTTTTTTCCTCATCAGCCGCCGAAACCCGATGAGTTGCAAAAATTCGATCAACATCTCTCGCCACTGGTTTTGGGTCTTGTTGAAGAACTCAAGTCCTACAAAGTTGAAGAACTTATTGCAGTTGCAGGCACTCCGACAGAATTGGTTGCGGCGACATTAGGAGAATTCAATGCCGCGAAGATCGACGGCTATCAAATCACCACCAAACAGCTGGGTGATTGGATTCAAAAGTTTAAAAACAGCGGCACTCTTGAAAGAATTGAAAACTTTGGAATTTCCAAAGGACGGGCCGATGTGATTTTGGCGGGCTCCTTGATCCTTGAAAATATCCGCAAAGCTTTTGGATTTCCTGCGATCACGGTCTCGACACGAGGGGTCCGATACGGAGTCGCACTGGAGCTTGAAAATCGTGGATAGTTCGATCAACATCAGATGTATGAAGTACCTGGCGATTCTTTCATTCTTTTTCCTCTCACAATTTGCTTCCCAGCAAGTCTGGGCCGAAGTTCATTTTGAAAAGAAGAAACTAAAGATCGGCTCTCAGGTCCTAAGTGTGGAAATCGCTGACAACTCTGAAAAGTCAGCCCAAGGTCTGATGTTTCGAAAGGATTTACCAGAGGGAACGGGTATGCTCTTCGTTTTTCCAGACGAGCAACCACGAGGTTTTTGGATGAAGAACACATTCGTTCCACTGGCCATCGGCTTCTTTAACGCAAAAAAGGAACTGATTGATATTCAAGAGATGGTTCCTGCTGCCAGCGGAATCCAGGTCGACTTCCCGACCTACAACAGCAAGGCTCCCGCTCAGTACGCACTTGAGGTGCCGAAAGGCTGGTTTGCCAAGCACAAGATCAGACTAAAGCAAAGATTTTCACTTCTCTAAGACATAGGTCCTGCGCCCGATTTGCTTCGATGCAAAAATAATTCTAAAATTTTCAAAGGGACAAGAAGTCCATTAAGCGGCGAGAACGGCCGTGATTATTAATCAAGGAAGAACACATGAGAAAACCGATAGCACTCTTCGCATCTCTGATTCTGGCTCTACACCTCTCCGCG
>CBIHPB010000260.1:0-5604 GCA_966211485.1 uncultured Bdellovibrio sp. | reverse complement strand
CCTTCGATTCACCCAGCTCTGTCAAACCGCATTTGCCGAAGTACATGCGCTCGAGATATTTTTCCGAATTGAGCTCGCCATCACCGATGGTATCCAAAGATTTTTCCATTTCGGCTGTGAAACCCAAGTCCACATATTGCGGCAGGTACTGCTTCAGCAATTTCGAAACAACCATCGCCGTGAAGGTCGGTGTCAGTGCCGTTCCCACTTTGCGCACATATCCACGATCCACAATCGTGCCCATAATCGACGCGTAAGTCGACGGACGGCCGATTCCCTCTTTTTCCAAAGTCAGAATCAGGCTTGCTTCCGTGTAACGTGCTGGCGGCTTGGTTTCATGTTCTGTTGCTTCCAGGTCGGCGCACTTGATATTTTCTTTCGCGACCAAAGCCGGCAAGCGAACTTCGCGCTCTTGCAAATCCGCTTCGGGATCATCACTTCCTTCGACGTAAGCGCGCAAAAATCCTGGAAACTCGATGGTCATACCGCTGGCCGAGAAAATGGCGTCGCCGGATTGAATTTTCGCCGACACTTGCTTTTGACGAGCATCGACCATTTGGCTGGCCACTGTTCTCATCCAGATCATTTCGTACAAACGCAGCTGAACACCTGACAATCCGGTGGCATCCGGATCTTGAAATTCAGTTCCAGCAGGACGAATCGCTTCGTGGGCCTCTTGAGCGCCCTTCACTTTTTTCGCATTGTAAACGCGTGGCTCGTTTGGCAAATAATCTTTGCCGTATTTAGATTGAATGCAACCCCGAGCGGCTTTCACCGCCTCATTCGACAGAAATGTCGAGTCCGTACGCATGTAGGTGATAAATCCCTGCTCGTACAGCTTTTGTGCGACTTGCATCGCCTCTCTCGAACTCAGGCCCAGCTTACGGCTGGCTTCCTGCTGCAATGTCGACGTGATAAACGGCGGCGCCGGCTTTCGCGTGGTCGGCTTTTCTTCGACCTCGGAAACGATCCACTTTTCAGTTTTCAATTTGGCTGCGAGCTCTTTAGCGCGCGCATCATTCAGCACGGTGACTTCTTTGCCACCCATTAATTTTCCAGTTGTGCCGTCGAAGTCTTTACCGGTCGCTACTCGCTGCCCTTGCAATGTCTGCAGGCGGCTTTCAAATTGAATTCCACCTTTTTCAAGGTTGGCCAATACGCCCCAATATGCAGCCTTCTTAAAGCGAATTCGCTCTTGCTCGCGCTCGACAATCAATCGCACGGCCACTGACTGAACGCGGCCCGCCGACAATCCGTAGGCCACTTTTTTCCACAGTAGTGGAGAAATCGTATAACCGACCAAGCGATCCAAAATACGACGCGCCTCTTGTGCCGAGACTTCGTTGAAATCGATCTGACGCGGCTCTTTCAAAGCTTTTTGAATCGCCTCTTGAGTGATCTCGCGGAACACCATGCGTTTGATCGGGATCTGCGGCTTTAAAACCTCTGTCAAATGCCAAGCGATGCTCTCTCCCTCGCGGTCATCGTCCATCGCCAGGTACAATTCATCGGCCTCAGCCAGCTTGTCTTTCAAATTTTTAACGACTTTAAACTTATCTTTGGGAATGCAGTAAATTGGTTCGAAATTCTTATCGACATTGACACCCAAGGCGGCCCATTTTTCTTTTTTGAATTTCTCAGGGATGTCTTTCGCCGACTTGGGAAGATCGCGGATATGACCCACCGAGCTTTCGACCACATAGCCTTTTCCCAAAAAACCTTTGAGCTTTTTGATCTTCGATGGAGACTCGACGATAACCAACTTGGTTCCGCCGCTAGTCGTCTGATCCTGCGCTTGAGCTTTCTTTGCCATGTCATTCCTCAGCTGATGTCTATATATAATGGTGGCTTTCCCAAAATGACGCCGATGAGAGATTCTGACAAGTCCATATTACGACACCAAGCGAAAGATAAACTACACTGATAGACAGCAGACCCTCAAAATTGATTCAATATTTTTATGAAATTATTGAGTGAATTCAAATCTCACGTCGATTTCGTACTGACCGATATCGACGACACACTCACCGACGAAGGTCTGCTGGGACCCGAAGCCTACGATGCCATGTGGAATCTTCGTCGCGCGGGAATTCATGTGATTCCTGTTACCGGTCGTCCGGCCGGTTGGTGCGAGATGATCGCTCGTGTTTGGCCCGTGTCCGGTGTCATCGGCGAAAACGGCGGATTTTATTTCCGCTACAAAGATCGCAAGATGGAGCGCCACTTCGTTCACGACTTTGACAAACAAATCGAAAACCGACAAAAGCTCGAGCGCATTCAAAAAGAAGTTCTCGACACCGTTCCGGGTGCTGCGATTGCGTCTGATCAGTTTTGCCGGTTTATGGATCTGGCGATTGATTTCTGCGAAGACGTCCCGAAACTTCCAAAGCGAGAAGTCGACAAGATCGTTCAAGTGTTTAAAAAATATGTCGCTCAAGCCAAAGTCAGCTCCATCCACGTCAATGGTTGGTTCGGGAGCTACGATAAGCTCAGCATGTCGCTGAAATTTCTGAAAGACGAATTCGGTCTCAGCGAGCAAGAGGCCAAAAGCCGCTGTGTTTTCTGTGGCGATTCTCCGAATGACGAACCGATGTTCACCTATTTCCCAAACAGCTTTGCTGTGGCCAATATTTCAGAGTTCCTTCCGGATCTGAAGCACAAGCCCGCCTTTATCGCCGACAAACGCGGCGGCTTGGGCTTTGCCGAAATCAGCGAACAAGTTCTGAAAAACCGTTAAGCTTTTCACCGCCTAAATCTCCTTCGATAACCCGCAAAGACAAACGGAATTTTTGTTTGCCATTCTGGCCTGCTCTTTCGATGATTCTCGAATGAAAAATACACGTCAAAATATTCGCCGCTCTGTTCTTCTCACATCCCTTTTTCTGCTAGCTGCCGCCTGGGGGCCGGGTCTTTCCATCGCCCAAAGCCAGCCGGTTCAAAAACTAAAAGCGGGCGAATCTTTGCCAAAGTCCCCGGCTTACGAGGCGGTTGTTAAAAAAATCGATGGCTTGGTCAAAGAGCAAAAGCTGCAGGCCGCACTTGATGTCGCCAACAGCGAAAGCAGCAAGATCACGGATCCGATCGATCAAGCTCGCCTGATGACCAAAGTGGTGCAACTGGAAAGCGGACTTCACGCCTATGAAACGGCGGTGAATAATTTCCGCACCAAGAAATGGCCGGCCGATCTCCGCGCCCAGGCTTTGCTCAATATTTTCTATGCGCATTCACTTCAGCAGTACGCACAGTCTTACTCGTGGGAAATTCGTCAGCGCACCAAGGTCGCCACGAGCGCAAAAAAAGATTTAAAGGCTTGGACAGTTGAAGAGATTTACAACGATGCTATCCTCAGTCTGGCGTCGGTCTGGCCCTCACGCGAAGAGCTGGGAAAACTTCCAAAGACTGCGCTCAGCGACTACATCAATCCGAATTCTTATCCGCCGGGTCTGCGCGATTCTTTCCGCGAAACTTACACCTTGCTTTTCGTTCGCCTGCTAAATGATTCGTCCGGCTGGTCACCCGAGCAATCCAATGAACTTTTCCGTTTGAACTTGCAAAGTCTTATGCAAGGCAACCATCTCCAGGCTGTGGATCTGAAAAGCGTCAAGCCACATCCACTAGAGAAGATCGTCACTTTGCTTTTTGATCTCAAAGCATGGCATGAAAAAAACCAGCGTACAGATGCGGCCCTGGACGTGCAGTTGGAACTGCTGGATGTTTTGCATCAGCGCTTCACCCATGAAAAAGATCGCGAGCTGATTCGAAATCATCTGGCGGGACTGCTTAAAACTTACGAGAAGACTCCTTGGTCGACAATGGCCGCCGGAAAATTAGCAGAATTTTGGCAGCAAGACGAATCGCCAGATGCTTTGGTCAAAGCCCGAGCCATCGCCCAGAAAGCAGCGAATGCCTTTCCGGAAACTTTGGGTGCTCGTCTTTGCCGCGATATCATCCGCCGAATTGACGAACCCACTTTGAACCTGCAAGCGATGAAAGTCGATGGTCCGAACCGCAAATCTTTGGGATTGGACTATAAAAACATCACGAAGGTTTATTTCTTCGCTTTCAAGTATGACTTCAAAAAATTTCTCCGGGACAATCAGGACTACTATCACTATCCCAGCTATCGGGAATTGGAAGCGATCGGCAAATCCAAGCCTGATCTGACTTGGTCCCAAGATCTTCAGCCGACCACCGATTTCCGCTCGCACAAACTTTATATCACGCCACCCGATCACGAGCCCGGATTTTACATCGTGGCGGCCGCGACCAAGTCGAGCTTGGCTCCAGAAGGAAATCTGATCACCGGTTCGATGATGTTCTTTAGCGACTTGGCGATCACTTACCGCCAGGAGGAAGGCAAAGTCAGATTTGAAATCCGAAACGGAACCACAGGGCAATTTGAAAAGGACGTTTCGCTGCAAATCTACAAATTTGACTACCAAAAAAAGAACTCGGTTCTAGCCAATCTGAAAACGGATGCCAACGGAATGGCCGAGTTCAGCCCGCCATCCTCTTCTTATGGACAATTCGGCGTCATTGCTGAAAAGAAAAATGGATTTTCATACACCGAATTCAATTCGTGGAACTATTACCAAGAACAGGATCTTCGCCAACAGTCGGTGATCTACACGGATCGAGCGATTTACCGTCCCGAACAAAAGCTGATGTGGAAAGTTATTTTCTACAAGCCGACGAAGGATATCGGAAAGTTCGAGCCCTTGACCAATTCTGGGCAAAAAGTTGTCCTGCGAGATATGAACGGCCAAGAGGTCGCTTCCAAAGCTGTTCACACCGACGAATTCGGCGCTGCCTGGGGCGAGTTCGCCATCCCCTCCGGCCGTGCCTTGGGTCAGTGGACCCTTCGAACAGCAACCAATTCGGCTTCCATCCAGGTCGAAGAATACAAACGTCCAACCTTTGAGCTTTCCTGGAAAGAGCAGAAGGCACCCCTGCGTTTGAATCAAAAAGCGGAAGTTGTCGGAGAAGCCAAATATTATTTTGGCTCGCCACTGACATCGGGTCGTGTGCGCTACACAGTTCAGCGCCAGATTGTGTTCCCTTGGTGGTGCTACTGGGGATTTTTCAATTTCGGAACCATGCAACGCCCGCAGGTGATCGCGACGTCGGAAGCGAAAATCGATACGGATGGAAGTTTCAAAATTCAGTTCCTTCCCGAAGCTGATACTCGCGTTTCCTCTGAAATCGAAGATCTTCGCTACAATTACATCATCGACACCGAAGTGCTGGATGATGGCGGTGAAACTCGCACCTCGCAAAAAGTCGTGACCATCGGCACACGCAGTGTGGAAGCCACTTTGACTTTGCCAACCGGTCTGCAATTGGAAGACAAAGCTTTCAACGCCTCACTTCGCAGATCTCTTTTGACGGGTGATCCAGCCCCGGGCTCTGGAAAATGGAAGCTCGCCAAATTGACCGAGCCCACCAGTGTCGTCATGCCGGCCGAGCAAAGAATTCCAAGTTACCTTCGCCATGTTCTGCCAAAAGGTTTGCAGCTGGGCGATGATCTCAAGCAAGCCCGCTGGAATGCAACCTACAACTGGCCTGCGGTGGTTCGCGATTGGGATGCTGGCACTGTTCTTAGCA
>CBIHPB010000259.1:0-5631 GCA_966211485.1 uncultured Bdellovibrio sp. | reverse complement strand
AGATTCGAGTTTATCAGACAGTGATGAATCACACGCATGTGCATGCTTCACTTCTTATTCCCAATCGAAAAGCTTATGTGCGATTTATCAGAGAGCTCTGCTCAAAGCTCATCAGTTATTGGAGTGAGCGGATTGGAATCAAACTTCGACGGGTGTTTGAATCAAGACCTTTCAGTCGAATAGTGGCTTGGGGAAGAAGTTACCAGATTCTGAATCAGTATTTGAAAAAAAATGAGCTTGAGTCTGGTGTTCAGCAATTGGTGCAACGAAAAAGGACTCGGCATCCATCGAATGAGTCTTTGGCTCGCAGTAGGTGCGGATTAGGTTCAGGCTAGGGCTTGGATTCAAGCTTAAGCTCGGGCCTGAGCTCCGGCTCGGGCCACCCTTTGCCGGACGAAGAGCCGGTGCAAATCGGGAACTTCGGCTAAAAGTTGGACATGCTCTCAGCTCCGCTCTGGTTTTATCCACGGATCTCTTCTGATCCCGAGGGCATGTATCTTGAAGACTTCGCAGAGGTTGGAGGTTCTTGGTGGCTCGTGCGGTGAAAGTCTTGGTGCTGATCATGGTGTTGATGGCCTTTGGCCATCCCGCTTTGTCTGCGCCCAAAGCCAGCAAAAAAATCCAAGCTGCCAACGCTGCCGCTTTGATCTTTGGTCCCGAATGGACCTTTACCAATCGCGAGCTTCTGGCCCTTCATGACTTCGAAGTCATTCAAAAAATGCCCGAAATTTACGAGGCCTTCGTTCGTCATTGCCGACTGACCAAAAGATGCAAGGCGACGGTCGACTCCGAAGGAAATAAAATCATAAATTTTAACGGATTTGAAGTTTACCTCGCCTATGATGCCGGCGTGATCGAGATGCAAAGCTCACCGATCAGCCAAGCCGAATGGCGAAAGAAGATCGACCTGCTTCAGGAAAATGTTTTCGACGTTCTGGGATCGATGGGTTATTTCCCGCATAGCCACATTGGCAATGGCCATCTCAACATGGGCCTTCAATATTTCGCCGACAAACCCATGCTGCTACGAAACTTTATCGTCGACTTCTTTAATCACCCAGGCCTTTCGATCGTCCTAAATACCTACAACGAAAACCTGCGGAACTCGCAAACCTTCGATCAATGGATACCCCGGGATCAGGATCGATTTCGCGAAGCCCTCCAGCAGCTGGACGCGATCCCTGATTTTACAATCCGTGACGTGCTGGAAAAACTAAACCCCAGCCTCAGAGAGAAATACATCGCCCTGGCCATGCGCGAAGTTATCCTCTACAGTTGGGATCAGTCCGACAAATTGGATTCGGAAGCTCGCCTCGAGATCCGCTCGCTTCGACCGCAGGCCAATATGACTGATTTTTTAAAAGTCATCCAGATCTTTGAATCTCGCGTCGATTACCTGTCAACCCTCGCGCGCCCCGTTCCGTTTCAACCTCCGCCGCGCACGAAGAACGGCCTCGAGGCCCTGGGTCAATACGCCGAATATCTCGAGGAATCAGGCCTCAAACTGAAAGACTTCAAATCTTTGCTTCCGGCGGAATGGCGACAAATCAGTAAAAAACAATATGCCGAGCCTTTGATGTCCTACCAGAAGGCGCATCAATGCCAAAAAACTCAGTCTCTTTTATTGATCCGCGCGGGAAGATAAAACCGGAAAATCAAAATACAAAAGCGTTGCATCCCGATTCCCGTTCTGTCGATGCGCGATATTCACCGCATCGAGATCCATGTTCATCTCTTCAGCCGATTTGCCCCATTGAATCCCATTGATAAAGGTCAAAGCACCTTCCATAAACTCGATCCGGAAAATTTCTTCTTTCGACAGCAGAAGACCGGCATCTGGCAAAAGGGCCCGCAAGCGATTTTGGAAGTGCTGTTTGGAACTGCAGCCCAAGAACCCAAAAACAAGCGGTCTTTGATCCGGCGGAATCTCTTTGAGAGCCTCCGTCATTTCATTCAACTTGATTTTTGTCGCCGCATACCATTTGTATTTCGGATTCCCGTTGCTGGCCAATTTAGCCGGAGAGAAATCGGGTCCTCCCCCGTACCGACTGTGACCCATGTAAAAGACAAACTGCGAGTCTTTGAAGGATTGATGAAAGGCCCGTTCGATTTCATCACTCAGCATTTTTTGCTGGGGATTCTGTCGGTTCGCGAAATCATCATGGGTGATCGCCGGATGTAAGAGCTGAATTTCGAAAGTTCGCCCGTTCCCTATTTTTTTCGATAACAAAGCTTTATTGGCACTGTAGCCGCGCAAAGCAAATCCACAATTTGCATTCCACTGGGTCTGGCAGGGCTCGGCCAGTTTCGCGATCAGGACATTGTAGAAATAGGGATCCATCACCGAAATCTCGCCGGTTTGGTCATAGTAGCCAATGGCTATCGTCATTCGCAAAGTCTTCGCACCACGGACTCGAGGATGCTGATACAGGGGCGACACCCCTCGAGGTTTTTCAGGCCAACAACCCATCATTCGTTCGTTCTGATAGGCGAGGATTCGGTCGAGGATCTCAGGCTGATAAGTGATCTTTTGACCTGGTGGTTGAAGGTAAACTTTCTCTTCGGTCCAAGTGATCTCGGGTCGAGTGACTTGCTCGGCGAAAAAATGGCGATCCAATTTCAGCTGATCGCAACGAAAGCTTGAATCCGCAGCCATTGCTGTTGCGAAATAGATTCCAAGACTAAGGGCAAACAAGAACAGCGGTTTCATCTGTTCCTAGGTTGCACCATTTGGTTGCGTGACATGACCAAGTTGAATTTCCACCGGAGCGGCTTCCCGCGGAGCATTTTGAGATCGCTTTTCCATGCAGGCGCGATCGACAAAGCGAGACAGAACCGTTGTCATATTCGAATTCAAAGCGGCCGCCGATTCAGCCTCGTCTGGTAAATCAAAGACCACTTTCGTTTTGGTGATGCCGGCCGAAAAGGTCTGAATCGCATTTTTCATCGTCTCTCCATGTCTTTAAATCCACTGAAGAGAATTGCATAAGCCATACCCTTCGAATCCACGGTGGTGGATCCGCCAGTCTCAAAGTGAGACAGCCCTTCAAGGTGCCCATTCTGGTCAGCGGTTGGGCTAAAACTTGGACAAAAGCCCCCTGCATCATAAATCCAGATCCGGATCTACTCTGAGGACCGCGTTTATCTGTCCGCCTTCCACCAGTTTCGAGATCAAATCCCGCTCTCAAAAATCTGTTTTTGTGGCTCTTTCAGACTTCAGTCCGGCCCGATTTGATCCGAAAAGTTCAATGCCATATTCAGGGGGAACACAATGATTCAGAACTCGAAAGCTCTCAAGCTTGGTTTGGTTTTCACATTCACAGCAACACTCTTGCTGTCGCTTTTCCAAAACTGCCAAAAGGGTTCAGCCGAGGTCGAAAGTGCGGCCGAGGAAAGCTCAACCAACGACAGCACGACAAATACATCGACCTCCGCTCCAGCCACCGTTCCCTTCAATCCAGGTCCGCTGTCAGCAGGTTCCTATGCCTACGCACCGATTCGCCCCGATCAGGTTTGCCAAGATAGCAATGCCGATCGCAAGGCCATCATCGCTCTTTACATCAAACACTTGCGTCGTTGTGCCGACCGCCCAGGTCTGGATTGGTGGTATCACTCTCAGATCCGTGCGTCGGCCTCTCTTAGCTGGGTCGAGCAGAATATTACCGGCTCGACAGAATACCAAGGCCGCAATCTGCCGGCGAACAATCCATCCACTCTTTTCTGCCTCAGCGGCGACACATATGAAATTCTGGCCAACGGCACAGTTCTCTCAGCCGCACAGATCGACTCGGTCTCAGCCAGCGACACGCGAACTTTCACCAGCCGCTGCCGCACTTCCAAGTCACAAAATCCAGCCGCTGCGGTTAGCCTCACGGTTCACGATTCCCTGGCTGTGGGAAAAACTTCGGGCGAGGCCCTGGTTTGCTCGGTTCCAGGAAACACTTTGAAATTTGGGTTACCTGGATCGCTGCGCAGATGCTGCTGGTCTTGATTGGTGGGCTCAGCACTGGATCGATGACGCCGCCTTTATCAACAATTCCGACGTGCAGAAATATCTGAAATGCCGCTATCCAAATGGCGACATGTCGCAGACGCCACAGTCGACAATCGATGCCTGCTACCAGCAAGAGTTCAGCACCGCTCTGTGTCCGGTTGGCTCGAGCTTCATCAAACCGCGCTTCTGCCATCGTGTCGGCGGCTAAGCGCCGCACTGATTGGCCAGTTGAGCGCTTTTATTATTTTGCTTTCTTGAGATCAAAGTGAATCGCCGCCAGCTCGTCATTCCATATTTTTTCGAGCTGGCCTTTCGCATGCATGGACGCCAGCACTTGATTGATTTTCGGAACAAGGTCCGCACGAGATTTATTCAGGAAATGATAAAGCGGCACCTTGTCTAATAAGCCGGCCTCATAAACTTCAGGGTGCTTGATCTTTTGCTCTGACATTTTCTCTAAAACCTTTAGCGCTTTGGTCCGCTCCATCAAAACAAAATCCACCCGGTCGTGAAACAGCATCTGAAACAACTGCTCGCGGTTGGGGACGAAAGTGATATTCATCCCTTTCGTATTGTATTCCACATGCTTAAAGCCAGTCTCTGCCGCCAACCGGTAATTCTGCAAAGATTTCCATCCGGCAATTTTCAAATCTTTCTTCAGCGACAAGGCGATGAACTCGACTTGAACGATCGAAGGGCGTGTTTGCACCAGGTTCGGAAACTCGTGACGAAGAGAGGCCACCCGAGCCAATTCACCGTCAGCCCGTCCCTGGTTCGATGAAATCATGGCACGCCCGATGGTCTCGAAAGAAATTTCCACCTCATATCCGATTTGCGAATAGGCCTCTCGAAGCATTTTCACACCGGCGACCACGACTGGATTGTCCACCTCGGAAGGAGCCGTCAGATGAATGACTTCTTTGGCCCAAAGCTCGGTACCAAAGGTCATCAGGCCAATTGCGCAAAGTGCCGGTAGATAAGAAAAAAAAGGACGTGCAATCAATTGTTCAAACTCCTGAACTGATTCAATCTTACCGTGCCCCCTGTTCACTCAACAAGTGACAAGTGTGAAGATTCATCAGAGTTTAAAACTAATTTTGGCAAGAGACAAAGGCCGACCGGCTGCGGGGATCCCGATTGAAAAGCATCTTCACAAGCAGATCTTGCCCTGCTCGCGGATTGACGAGCTCGTTCCCGGGACCTTTATAGAAGTGAGTTGAGAGAACACTGACATCGACACCATATGGCTTTAGCAAGGATTCAAGCGATTTTGCTCTCTCAAGTTTCTCATTTGACATATTCACCGGGCAGTATCCGAAAAAATAAAAGAGCTGAGTCTTAAATTCTGGGTATCTTGGAGACTTCGTCAAAATTCTGGCAATTCGCTTGGCATTGAGTGTCGCAATCAGCTGGGTGAATTCCTGTGTCTGCGGAAGCGGCGGCTGCTTGTAAGCATCCAGTTTCAAACCTACCAAATGCCGGTAGCGAGGATGCGGATGGGCTGGATGATTGACGACGTTGCCAACAAATTCGATGTAATTTTTTGTATCGGCGCGATCACTGTCAACGAATGGCTTTCCCGTCACGGGATCATAGACCGTGAACTCGGCATTCCACATCACGCTGTCGATTTTGCC
>CBIHPB010000258.1:0-5638 GCA_966211485.1 uncultured Bdellovibrio sp. | reverse complement strand
CGCAAGAGCCCCAAGCCGTTCCGCCATTGGAGCCATCATACGAGCAAGAGCAGGCATAGGTCTTGGCCCCGGCGACAAGGCTGCCATCCAATTTTTTAAAAGCAGAACCAACAGCATAAGTGGCCAGGTTGGCCGCCAATAACGAGGCCGATGAAACAGCCGCCATTCGCAGAAAAGATCGGCGGCTCAAATCGGGTTGCTGTTCGGTTTCGGCCTGCTTTGCGTTCATAAAACTTTCGGATCCTTATTTCTTTTGTGCGCTGGCTTTAAATTTTCGAAGTTCTTCACTGAACTTTGAAATGTATTCGAACACCGGTCGCGGCGTCATCGCCGAGTTCTTGTGGACCAAGGTCAGTTTTTTCGCTTCTTCGGATCTGTAAAATTCGATCAGTTTCTGCATCTCGGCGTTTGAGAAGTTGGAAGAGTAAAACTTCCGGTCCCAATCTCTTTGGTCGGCGAGGACTTTTTTCAGACGGGGAGCCGAGACCCATTCTTTAAAGTCATTTTCAACACCCAATTTTTTTGCCATCTCGGGAAGATTTGAGAGGGCTTGTTCGGTACCTTTGGTATCGCCCGCGAGCTCGAGGAATTCATCGATTTGTGCTTCGGTTGCGGGCAAATCCGGATTGCCGGTATTTTCTGTTGTGGAAAGCTTCGCGATCAGAAACTTTCGAAATTCAGTAAAGTCACAGCCCGTCAGAGAGAATGCCAATGCGATGGCGAAAAGAAGATTGAAGATGGGCTTCGGTGAAATGGTTCGGAGCCATCTACGACCGGAAAGTTGTATCATCATGATCTTTTTATTTTACTGTCATGTGGTTTCACCACACAAAGCATTTCTTTCGATGCAAATCATCATCGGACCAGCCCAGAAGCCGTTGTCTCAAAATGAGACGGCGAACACGCGCAATTTGTCCCCGTCATCTAACTTCAACGTCTCATCCTGAGATTGACTGGATAGAGACGAAATAGAGGCACTTCGGACAGCCAATTTCAGGGCAGCGGCTTGCAGTGAGAAGGTGAAGGATATCAACCGCTTTGGAGAAAATCATGAAAGCTCTTTGCCTAAAAACAGGATTTTTGTTGATGGCTTCGGTCGCTTTCGCTGGTTCGCCTTTGAAAGCGGGACCTGCGAATGAGCTGGCGGATCTGAATGCGGTTTGGGGTGATTTCTCATTCCAAACGGATCAGACCCTGTTTCCGGAAAATGGACTGACATCAGTGACGAAGATTCAGAATATCTACCTGAATGCCGAGGGCGAGGAAGCTCGAAAATTGGACGAAAAGTACACGGCCATCAGCAAAACCTTTCAAGACAGCGCCCACAAACTTGAAGGTCACTGGGCGGCCGGACGGGTTTCAAGACCTGACTTTGAAACACGCGCAAAGCAGTTTCGAAACGACCTGGACGTGGCCAAGGAAAGTTTTCGAGGCAAAAACACTTAC
Organism: uncultured Bdellovibrio sp.; assembly: GCA_966211485.1. Taxonomy (GTDB): domain Bacteria; phylum Bdellovibrionota; class Bdellovibrionia; order Bdellovibrionales; family Bdellovibrionaceae; genus 21-14-0-10-47-8. The sequence continues at coordinate 4,192 of CBIHPB010000258.1, read as the reverse complement.
TGTCAGATGGGAACTATTTCCGGTCCAGCCAACCAAACAATTCCAGCCAAAAGCACTTTGATCTTTTCTGAATCTTCCCAAAGCGAAAAGGTCATGCCAAATCATTCTGGCATTTCAATCGCGGGCTTTATCAAATCTTCGCAAACGGATCGCAGTCTGAAAATTTATCTGAAATGCCCCGGCCATATGACTCTTCAGCAGATCGAACGGCTTTTGGCTCGTCGTCTGAATATCAAAGGAAGTTTTGCTGGTACCTTGGGAGTTCGGACCGATGCAAATCCGGTGGCCAACACCGGATTTGCCACAGCGAAATGAACAGCTAAATAAGGTGGATAGTTAAGGAACCACAAGGCCCGTCGTCCGATCAATGGGACAAAAGCCGCCGACGACTTTCGAGCCGATAACACTCGAACTTCCACCGACGTAGACAGTGTTCGACCCGGCCAGTGCAACCGACGAAACGCTGGATCCATTTCCATTGGGATCCCAAGATGTGGGTGTGCCCGTCGAGATATCGATTGCCACAATATTCTTTCGGACCAAGCCGCCGACCGCGCTAAAGTTTCCGACGGCATAAAGTGTTGATCCGCTGAGGACCATTTTCGACAAATTGCCGCCCGTCATATTAGGATTGAACGAAGTCGCCGTCCCAGTTCCTAAATCAACAGCGAGCAGATTATTCCGAGCGGTGCTGCCATTGACGGTCGTGAAGTTTCCTCCCACATAAAGGGTCGAGCCATCGATCAGAAGGGCGGTGGCGGCAGAGCCGCCGGTGATACTTGGATTCCAAGCGGTGGCGGTACCCGTGGTGAGATCGAGGGCCGCCACATAGTTTCTGGCCGTGCCGCCATTGACAGTGGTAAATCCGCCAGCGGCATAAAGAGTCGATCCGCTGATTGCGATCGCAGTGACACTTGAACTCATATTTGGATTCCATGCCGTGACAGTTCCGGTTGTTGCGTCAAATGCCGCCAATCGATTGCGGGTGGTGCCTCCATTGACCGTCAGGAAGTTTCCGCCGGCGTAAATATTGCCTCCACTGAGGACCATGTCAGTCACAGAATTGCTCGTGTTCGGATTGAAAGCGGTGGCAGCCCCCGTGTTGATGTCGACAACTGCCATGTTGTTTCGAATGATGCTGCCATTGACAGCCGAAAAGCCCCCACCGATATAAAGAGTCGATCCGTTCAAAAGGAGAGAGGACACAGAAGTGCCCGTGACGTTTGGATTCCAGCTTGTCGGGTATCCCGTCGCAAGATCGATCATCGCCAAATTATTTCGAGTAGGACCGGTGCCCATAGTCGTGAAGTTTCCGCCGATATAAACGCTTGGGCCGCTGGCTGAAACCGCGAACACATGATAGCTCGGAGTTTGGGGGGCCCATGCGGTAGCAGCCCCTGAAGTCGTATCGACGCCGACAACATATTTTTTAGATGCGCTTCCTGCCACGGAAGTAAATTGACCGGCAATATAAACTGTCGATCCGCTGATCGTCATATCCTCGACTAGATTATTCAAATTTGGATTCCAAGCCGTCGCTGTGCCGGTGGTGAGATCAAAGGCGGCTGCATTGTTGCGGGCTGTGCCGCCTCCATTGACCGAAGTAAAGCTTCCGCCAACATAAGCTGTCGAACCGCTGATCACGATGGCCGTTCCATAAGGCGAGCCGCCATTGAGACCCGGGTTCCAGGCCGTGGCCGCAGCACTGGAAATATCCAAGGCCGCAATACCATTGCGAGACGAGCCGCCAATCGTTGCAAAACTTCCGACGGCATACACATTGCCGCTGTTCATCTCCATTCCGTAAACTGTGCTACTGGCGTTCGGATTCCACGAGGTGAAGGCACCTGTCGTCGCATCGAAAGCCGCGATATAGTTGCGCGTCGTTCCGGTGCCAACGGATGTGAAGTTTCCGCCGACAAAAAGATTCGATGCGCTGGAGGAAAGGCAAAAAGAGGCCGCTCCAAAAACGGGAGCCAAGGCCGTGGCAGTTCCTGTCGTGGTGTTCAGGCCGGCAAGATAAGTTCGGGATGTGCCACCATTGACCGTCGTAAAGAATCCAGTGGCATAAATAGTCGATCCGTCGATCAGCAGCGAGTTCACTTGAGCGCTCATGTTCGGATCCCAGGCCGTGGCGGTGGCACTTGAGATATCCAGTGCCACCAAGCGATTCCTTGTCGTTGAGCCATTAACGGTCGTAAAACTTCCGCCGGCATACACGGTGGACCCGCTGATCGCAATGGCCTGCACAAGATTCCCCATATTTGGATCCCAGCTGATAGCTGTCGCAGTTGTCGTATCAAATGCGGCCAGGCGATTCCGAGTGGTGCCGCCATTGACGGAAACAAAATTTCCTCCAGCGTAAACATTTGTCCCACTGATGGCCAGCGCATAGGTGGCGGCTGAACCAGTACCAACAATGGGATTCCAAGATGTGACGTTTCCAGTCGTCGTATCAAAAGCCGCAACACTGTAACGTGTGGTGCTGCCGCCATTGATGGTGGTAAAGTCTCCGCCGACATAAAGCGTGGTTCCACTAAGGACTAATGCTCGCACATAGTTATTGGGATATGGATTCCAGGAAGTGACCGCTCCAGTGGTCCCATTAAACGATGCCAAATATCTTCTGGTGGTGGCTCCATTGACTGTGTCAAAAAGTCCGCCGGCATACACGTCCGTTCCATCAAAAGCTAAAGCGTAAACCGAAAAGTTTGCAGTTGGACTCCAGCTTGGGTCGACCAAGCCAGTTGACAGGATATGCGCAAGGTTCTTCCGAGAATAGGGGCCGACTTGTGAAAAGTTTCCTCCGATATACCAACCATTCGAGCCGTCCGGCGTGACAGAATTCACAGTCCCGTTGACGATAGGGAAGTTGGTTTGCAAAGCACCTGTTCCGCGGTCAAAGACAGCCGCGTGACTATTTGGTAAACTCATCGCGACGGATGTAAAGTTCCCGCCGGCATAGACGGTGTTTCCCGATTTGGTGATTGTATAAACAGTGCCGTTGATGCCGGCATTAAATCCAGAAACGGCAATACCGGTGGTTGCATTGACGGCTGCGAGACCGGGCATTTGTGTCGTGCCTGCATATAAAAAATTTCCGCCAATATACAAAGTCGTGCCATCGGAATAGAGGCCATAAACCGCGCCGCTGATATCGGCATTGAAGGTCGGATCCACCGTACCATCCGCATTGATTCGCGCCACTCGGTTTCGAGTGGTCGTGCCGATCGATGTGAAGTTACCACCGATGTACCATCCACCAGTTCCATCCGGAATCGCGACGTTTACAATCGCGTTTACCATGCTTGTGGACCAATTATAGGATGACAGTTTGTTCCCTGTTGTTGCGTCCAGTGGAAGGCCATAGCCCGAGCAAGCATTGAAATTCGTGAAGCTTCCTCCGATGATCATGTATTTATCTAAATAGGGAAGCTGAGAGTAGACGGCTCCAACACAAATCGGAGTTTTCCAGGTCGACGAAGCGCCAACGCCAAAAGGCTTTGAAAACGGCGTCTGCGCATGGCTCGGCCTTGCGGGTATAGTCCCGCTTAACCCGATCAATAAAAGAAGAAAAATTTGCTGCAGTCTCATCAGTTAAAACCAGTCACCCAACTGATGTAGCAATCGGTGACCCCGGTATCGATGACGGTCATGATCGTGAAGGTTGATCTTTGATAAGTCTGGCCATTGGCCGGACTGAAATAGGTGTTCGTACAACCAGTGAAAGAATAAGTCTGCTGAGTCGTATCGCTGACGATAATCGTGTAAGAACCGCCGCTGGTCATATTGCTCAAAGCAATCGTCGTGCTACCAACAGATTTCAACACATGCACGTTCGAAAGACTGAGATCGACAGCGTTACCACTGTTGATGATATTCGCTCGTGAAGCCGCGGCTCCAACGATTTCCAATTTTGCTGTCGAGCTTGGTGCCGTCGTGCCAATGCCGACGTTTCCATTTTGCGAGATGGTCATGGCTGTCGTGTTGTTGACTTCCAATTTCAAAGGCTGAACGTCGTTTGTACCAATGGTCAAAGGCGCACCCAATGTATTGCCATTATTCAAGACATCGCCCGATCCGCCGCCACCAGCGCCAACGAGATCCACATATGCGGCGCCATTTTGCGAGACTTTGAATTTGCCAGAGGCATAATCAAAATAAATTCGGCCTGTACCAGCTGTTGAAACGC
>CBIHPB010000257.1:0-5666 GCA_966211485.1 uncultured Bdellovibrio sp. | reverse complement strand
CATGCGTGTATTGAAATTCGGATCATTCAATTTCCCACCGCGCATTTGTCGGATTAAGCTTAAGACTTTTTCTTTTCGGTCCGGTTTGTGAGCTTCAAGCCACTCTTGAAAAAGCAAGCTCACCGAATGCGGAAGACGGACAGGGGTGTAGGAAGCTCGGATGGCTCCAGCTTCGGCAACGGCTTTTAAGATCGCCGGCATTTCCGTGTCTGTCAGTCCTGGAATCACGGGCGAGATATTCACAGCCACTGGGATGCCGGCTTCAGACAAGGCTTTGATGGCCGAAAGTCTCGCTTGAGGAGTCGATGTGCGAGGCTCGAGAATACGTGCCAAATCCGCATCCAGGCTTGTCACGGATATGCAGACCAGGACGCATTTCCATTTGGCAAGCTCTTGCAGGACATCGATATCGCGTCTGACCAACTGGTTTTTCGTGATGATCACGACCGGATTGCGAAACTCGGCTAGGACCTCGAGACATTTTCTTGTGAGCTGAAACTGTCTTTCGGCTGGTTGATAGCAATCGGTGACGCCGCTCATGCCGATCAGATCTCCAGACCAAGATTTTTTCATCATCTCTTCGCGCAGAAGTTCGGGTGCCTTTTCTTTGACGAAAATTTTCGATTCGAAATCAAGTCCCGCGGAAAGTCCCAGATATTCATGCGTGGGGCGTGCATAACAATAGATGCAGCCATGCTCGCAGCCTCGGTAGGCGTTGAGGCTATAGCTGAACGGAACATCCGGACTGTCGTTGCTGTTGATGATCTTTTGTGTGGTGTCTTTGAAAAACTGCGTGGTCAGCAGCGAGGATTCGTCTGGATCCAAATAACCATAATCCGAAAGATCGCGATGATGCTGGATGCTTTCAAAACGGCCTTCGTGGTTGCTGACCGAGCCTCGGCCGGTGGTTCTAAGAAGAGGGGATTTTTCGCTCGACATCCCCTGAATGATATGTGTAAATTATATGTAAATCAAGAGCCGGTTTTCAGGAATTCGCCCAGTGATGGAATGTCCACCACGCAGTGACCGCCATACATCGGGCGCCAGTTGATTTTAAATCCACGTGCCTTGGCTCGTAGGGCGAGCTTCTCGACGCCTTCGTAATTGCCGTATTTGTCGTAAAGACCAACGGACATGTAAAGCTCGGGCGTTTGCGCGGGGTCTGCGGTTTCAATCAGTGAAAGCGGAGAGAAACGTTTCCACTCGGTCTCATTGGCAAAATAGCTGGAGGCCAATTGTCGAACAGCAAAGATGACTTTGGGATCGCAACCAGTCCGAGTCAGCATCTCGCGAATTTCCGAAATACTAGCTGAGGGCGAAAGATCGTACACCACGGGACAAATCGAGGCCGCTTTCTGAAACAAGCTCTGGGTGGAAAGCGCCAAAGCCAGGGTGTTCAGTCCACCCATGGATTCTCCAAACACCCAGCGCTCGGAAAATTTCCCAGTTTTGGCCTCGACAGTTGGAATGACTTTATTGGTGAAAGTCTCAAGCAAACCCGAGCGCTCGGTGCTCATTTTCGGAGTGAGCAGCCAGAAGGGACCAAAGGAAATCGTCACCACCTTTGGCGACTTGATATGATGATCGGCCCAGTATCTTTGCAGCATCGCTGTATAAAAGGTGTCGTCGTTCCAGATGTTCTCATCCAGATTTCGCCCGTGCAGAAAATAAGCAATCACGCCATTGTCGCCACCAGCTAGTGAGTGAATGCAGTAGCGCCAGGTTTTCTCTGAATCGCCATCAAAGCACTCCTTCTGAGCGGGCGAGTAGGTGACCTTCTGGTCCCCATAGGGAGAAGTGAGGCGGCTCCAGGCGGTCCATCCAAGGGCTAAAATCAGCAGAGTGGCGACAGGGAAAATCAGTTTTTTCATAGAGAGCATTTCAGTCATTTCTAGGGGCTTCGTCAAGCATGGTAAGCAGTCCTCGGGGACTGACAAACTTGTCGACAGATATCAAACCAAATTTGCGCCTTTGTCAGAGTCGTGCCAAGAAGTTGACCGAGGACGGCTATAGCGTTTTCTGCGACGAAATCCATGGCTGGGTTCTTGCCCCTACTCCCTTTGAGTTAAAAAACAAATTGGAGAGATTTATGAAAAACTTCAGTCCTGTCTTGCTTCTTTTATCCCTATCGATTGCAACTCCTGTGTGGTCAGTCGAGCCAGTATCTGCGGACGCGGCGACAGCTCAGGCAGCACAATCTCAAGTAACTGCCAACGATGATAACAATCGAAACCAAGAGACTTATCAAGCGTTTGAAGAAGAGCAGAATAAGCTGGAAAAAGATTTACGTCGTTTGATCGAAGGGCCCAAGCGCCTTCACGAGCGATTGATTCGTATTTTGAACGAGCCGGCAGGCGATAATATGACCCGCTGGCAAAAAGAGATCGCCAAACTGAAGATCAAAATTCCACTTAAAGTCGGAGTTGACTTTGGCGATTATTTTGGTGCCCTGGTCGGTGTTGAACGAAAAGTCGAGCCGACAAACGTGGCCGGCGAGCAGCGTCTGATTGACTCTTATCTTTTGAAATTCCGGGTCGGTGCGATTGCGAAAGTTGAAACTGGAATGCGAATCAGCTTTATCCGTATCTTCCGCGGTGAAGACGCGAAGAAGGACGCTTTGTTTGCTCATTTTTACGGTTTGAATCACGTGCCGAAAAAAGCCAGTGATTTCCTGACCGATAAAAAACTGAAGGCAGATGAAAGCGTGCGGTTGGAAATCGATGGCGACGCAGGTCTTGGTATTGGCGGATCTGATAAAGAAGGTCGCACGAAGAAAACGGCCGGTGCCTCTTTGATGACGGGCGGAACTTTTGTCGCCGAATTTAATAAGATCAATGAAAAACAGTTGCAAGCTCGTTTTGTCGGACTGCGAAGTCTGGTCAAAGGGAACGTCACGCTGGGAAGCCTATGGAGTTTGGTTGGAAGCATGCTGCCTGGAGAACTGGGTGAGCAGACTTCGGTCGGTCCTCGAGTCGGTTTTGGTGGAGGCTACGGAGCGGATGCGATGATGGTAGTCTATCGATTCAATATGACGATTCCAGAAGCGATGATTGCTTTGGATGAAATTTTCGATGGTATCAAGCGTCTTCGCTTCGTTAGGCTGTTCAATCCAACGCGTGACGGAGCCGAGCTTGCCAAAGATCTGATGAATGAAGCAGAGCTTGCAGAAAAATACGCGCTTGAGTACGAAAAAGCCAAGCAGCTCGCACTGCAAACAGGTCAGCCGCTAACAATGGTTCCGAAAGTCGAGCACTTGTTCCGCGGACGTTTGGCGACGAATTTCTTTGATATCGCTCCTGGTCTTGGCTTCGCATTTTTTGGTGATTTGTCTGGCAAAGACGGAGGCTCGACCACGTTTGTTCGCCGATTCAACGTGAACAATACGTCTGAATTCTTTTTGTTAGAAAATTACAACAGCACAACAGAATCGGAAGCCTTGGCGCGAGAATACTATCGTAAAAAGACTTCAGAAATCGATTTTCTGGCGACTGCGACAGAAAAACAAAAAGCTGGAAAACTGCTGAGTATTGTCAGTCGCTTCGAGCATCAAGAATCAGAATTGGATGCCGAGGAAATGGCTGCTATCAAAAAATTGACTCAAGTCTCTTTACCGAAAGTTATGGCCAATGATCCGGCTTTGGATATTTTCTTGCCGACAACCAAGCAGCACAGTGCGACTTGGTCTTTGCAGGTGACTTTGAGCCCCGAGGCTTTGGAGACAGTTGGAAAGAATATGGATAAGGGGCATACGGCGCAGGCGGTTTATGAATTCTTAAGCCGTCACCCGAACCTCAACGAGATGGGTTTCGCCAATCAAACGGGCGAGAGCTATCAGGGCGACGGTCTTGGTTCCGAGTCGCAGCGAATCGCTTATCAGCTTTACGATTTCTTGAATGAAAAAGATGAAGTGAAGCGTGCGAAGATGTTCAATCGCATGAAGAAAAATCCGCTTTATCAACGCTATATCTTGGGACAGTTCCTGCCGTCTCTGATTCCGGATGACAAAGCCGAAGAGCAAGTTCACGTAAAGGTCGGATTTGCCAGCAATGAGTTTGGATTTAAGGAATTGCCAATGGGAGAGGCTGAACCTTCAAACGTGATCAATGCAGTCAAATATATGCGCCGAATCCTGGGTGATCGTGATTTGAACGCGCGTATCGAAGACATCGTCAGCAATACTGAAGATAAGCCACTTGTGAAGAAAAAAGCAGGCGACAACAAAGGTACGACAACAGAAGAGAAAAAAGAATCCAACCTGATCAAAAACGATTTGCAATAATTTTGAAACGAGCTCGGCCCCTCACATCCTGCGGGTAGGCCGAGTCGAAATTGAAATCAAAACCTCAAGGCGCTATCGTCTCACTGACAGATGGCGCTTTTGCTTCTGGGGCCTCAACACCTTCCCAAGGCCGGTTTTCTATCGATGCACGCTCTTGTGCTTTCTCGGCCCAGTCGATCGCAAACTCGGCGACCTCCTGCCAGCCATCCTGAGCAATAATTAAATGGGAGCGTCCCGAAAACTCTTTGAACTCGGTCAAGGCTTTCGAGTCTTTGTATTTTTTGAAATTGCTAAAGTTCACGCTGGCGGGTTCGATATGATCTTCGCTTCCGGCAATTAGTAACAACGGTGGCCGGTGGTCGTTCTCGTAATTCACGGCTGAGGCCGCGTGAAATTCAAAATTTGCAAGTGCTGCTTGGAACAACGGACGCCCAGGGGCCGGGACGCAGTATTTATCGTAAGCTTCGCGGGCCTGAGCTTCGGTCATGGAATTGGCGAAAGCATATCGAAACTGCTCGAAGGTGAGCTCGACTGTTTTGTTGTAGTTTTGTGGATTCTTCAGCACCGGACCTGCGGCTTTCAAAGTCGTCAGTGGAACCTTAAACACGCCTCTGGGGGCGACCGAATCAATCGCGACTCCGGCAGCCCCGCAGCCGCGGTCCAAAAGAATTTGCACGATCAGGCCGCCGAGAGAATGTCCCATTAAAATCGGCGGCTCGCTCAGTGCTCGCACGAATTGCTCGAAGTGATCGGCGATTTCTTGGATTCCTAAATGAGCCAGGGGCTCGGGATTTTCTCGCAGGCTTGCGACGTCTCCTTCCATGTGCGGCCAAGGCGGGGTGAGAACTTGGTAATCGCGCTGCAAATAAAAGTCTTTAAACAGATCCCAAGATTCGGGTGTCATCCAGAGACCGTGGATCAAGACGATGGTTTTGGATTTCATGGGAGGGCTCCTTTGGCTGTCCAGATTATTGAATCGCCATCAGAAGCCCGCGTGAATATGTTTGATTGCACCTACTACTAATTGCGAGCCGTGACGTAACTTGCGGACTGGTAGCGCCGAAGTTCACGCCGAAAAACGAAAATGGCCAAAGAAAGAAATCCGCAAGCACCCTTAAAGGCTCAGGTTACTTCAGTCAGGTGCGTTGGCGAGAAACCGTCATCTGATCTTCTGCTGTGCCTGAGATGGCGGTAATTTCCATTTGAGCTGTCAGGGGCCGTGAAAAATTTGCACTCCTGCTGACGGGCTCTTTCGGAATCGCGCTTAAACAGCGATAATGCGATGCATAATTTCTATAGGAGTGCACATGAAGAGCTCTTCAAATTTTGTGTTGTTGGCTTTGGTGATGACGATCGCAGCTTGCGGTTCAAACAGCAGCAAATCGGG
>CBIHPB010000256.1:0-5694 GCA_966211485.1 uncultured Bdellovibrio sp. | reverse complement strand
AACGGCGGCAAAGGCGGCGACTCGAACGTCGGCGGCGGCCCCGGCGGTGGTGGCGGCGGCGGCGCGATCAAAATATTCTCGGGCGGCACCGTCAACATCTACAACAACGATGGCGGCGGTGCGAGCCGAGCTGACCAAGGCGCTGGCGGCGTGAACGCAGTTCCATCCGGCGGAGCTGTCGGCGGTCCGGGCCGAAGCTGGGTGGCCAGTGTGGATTACCACGGTCCCGGCTTCTACTCGCCTTCCGAAGAAACTCCGGTCATTGCCAACAACAACACCGTGGACTTTGTCAGCACAGCTCAGGAAATCATTCTCAAATCTCAGGATCTGGATAGCACCCGCAACACGATTGACTCGTTCACCTTCTCGCCTGTCTCCAGCGATTTCTCGGTCCAGTACCGCGGTAGCAGCGACGATTTTGCCAGTGACGACACCGGCTGGATGACGTCGGCCTCGGATGTCGCCAACAAACGATATGTGAAAATTAAATTGCTGATCACCAGCTCGACACCGGCCACGCCGACCATGATGGATGCGATCACTTGGACTTACACCAAGAGCGAGAAGAAAGAATTTGATCTGAAATCCAGCGGCTGCGGCTTGGTGGATTCCCAAAAAACAAAACCACCTTCCGGTGGTTTGCTGTTTCTCTTTATCGCGCTGCTATCTGCACCGCTGCTACTGCTTAGTAAGCTGCGTTCGCAGTCGGGATCAAAATCTTTGCGCCAATAAACAGTTTGCTGGTGCGAACCTTTCGGTTTTCATCGCGCAAAGCCACCAAAGACACGTTGTACTTTTCAGCGATCTGAGTCAGGTTTTCACCACGACGAACAATATGAATGCGTGGGCGATGAGCTTTGCGCATCGAGATCTCAGTGCGGCTTGAGCCCGTCACCAATCGACGATTTTTGCTGCTGTTGCCAGTACGAGTCTGGGGACGAGCCTCGGCTGGAATCATCAGACGTGATCCCACTTTCAAAGTCGAGCGCTTCTTCAGACCGTTCGCTTTGCGAATCGCCTGAATGGTCACGCCATATTTCTTTGCGATCGTCGTCAAGTTTTCACCCGCACGTACCACATGGGCTGGCATATCCGACTGCGGCTCGCGAACTTCGCTCGCGACCGAGCTTCCACCTGACTGTTTTTCAGAGACCGGTGCTGGAGCCGGAGTCGGCGGAACCGGTGCACTGGCGACAGTTTTGCCACCGTCATCAGAATCACGCTCGTTATCAGCCACGTTGTTTTCAGGAGCTTTGGTTCCCGATGGATCTGTTGGCAGGCCTTCATCCTTCGGAACACGCAGCTTCATGCCCGCGCGCAGAACAGTGCCGCGGTTCATTTTATTCATGCGACGAAGCTCTTCGACGCTCGAGTTGTAATCATCCGCGATCGCCGACAAGGTATCACCCGACTGTACAACGTAAAAGACACCTTTTTTGGTCACGATCTCTGGATTGGCCATGGCCTTTTCAGAGCTCTCGCTAGCCGCTTCGGCTTTTTCAGCTTTCGCTACGTACTTCACAACAGTTGGCTTTTTGCCACTGCGATCTGGTACGGCAATGCGCTGACCGATGCGCAGTTTGCGTCCGTTTTTCAAATCATTCACGTCACGCAACCAAGCAATCGTCGTGTGATACTTGCGCGCAATCGTAGAAAGACTGTCGCCCGAACGAATTTTGTACATCTCAGTCTCACCCGCATCCGCGATGTACTCGACCTTATCTACAAACGACGCCTGAGCTGCCACCAAACCTGTTTGAGTCGCGCCCGGAGGTACGCGCAGTTCCAACCCGCCTGATCCCTTCACAGGCGCAATTTCGCCTTTGAACTTTGGATTGAGCTGCTTCAAATCGTCGTAATCGATTTCCATTTTCGCGGCCATGTTTTTCAAATTCACCGGACGATCGACCTTCACGTGATCGAATTCGATCGGCGTCAGATAATCGATTTCAGTGAAACCGTACTTTTCAGGATTGTTCCCGATCAGCTTCGCCGCGATAAATTTCGGAATATAATTGATCGTCTCTTTCGGGAAACGACGCTTACGAGCAAGCTCCCAGAAATCACGAGTCAGATGATTCATCACTTCGCGCTTCACGCGGTTTTCACCGACATTGTATGAGGCCATCGCCAGATACCAAGAACCGAACACGCTGTAGAGGCCTTTGAAATATTCAGCCGCCGCCTGAGTCGCCAAAACCGGATCGCGACGCTCGTCGACCAGAGCATTGATTTCCATACCGTAGCGTTTTCCAGTTCCTTTGATAAACTGCCAGTAACCGACAGCTGCCGCACGGCTGGTCGCCTTGGAACTGAAACCAGATTCGATCAACGCAATGTAAACGAGATCTTCCGGCAGACCGTTCTGGCGCAGAATTTTCTTCATCAATTTCATGTAACGAGTTGAACGCGCCAAATAGCGCTCCATGTGCGGACGACCTTTGCCTTGGAAATAGGCGACCCACTTTTCAACCAGCGGATTGATTTCAACCGGAATCTGTTCCAACTCTTCGTCGACAACTTTCGGACCTTCAGGATCGGTCAAACGAAAGGAATCCACTTCTTTCAGCGTCACTTGGGGAGCATCCGGATCCGTGGTTACAGTGGTTGCACCCGAGGCATCTGTTTTTGCAGATTGGTGAGCACAATTCGTCAAAGAGGCCATCATGGCCACAGCCAATAGAACAGTGAATATCTTTTTCATCCTTTCAGCCTACCGAAAAGCCCGGACCACAGCAAACCCGGATTTTGATTTTTTCGGGGGATTGAGGAGTTAGAACAGAGCGAATTGGCCTTTGGGCTATGTGCTTTTTCCTTCGGAAAAAGCTGGTTTGCAGCGCATCTTGGACACATGCAGTGACGAGTATAAACGATGGTGCGTCCGTCCGTGTGAACGCATTCTTCTGGCCTTCCTGGCCAGAAGACCAAGGGGATTTCGGAGGGCTTTGATGAAAATCTTTTTGATTTCGCCTTTTTGTCTTCCTCTTATGGGTCTGACGGCCAGGAAGGCCGTCAGAAAGGCCTTCTCACGGACGGACAGCCTGCATGGACGAAGCTGTTACAGCAGTGACGAGTAACAAAATACAGAACTCTAAATCAAGGAGTTACCAGATTCCCCCATATGACCGAGCCAAACTGCACCCGACGTTGATCCGGGTCCTTGTTCTCAGACTTATCCGCGAGCTGATACAAAATGGCATTGCGCAAAATTGCTTTCACGTAAAAGCTCGTTTCAAACCACGGCAGCTCGTCAAACCACATTTCGTCTAATGGATCGCTTGAGAATTTTTGCATCTGATCTGAGACTTCTTTTCTGGCATCGACAAAAATCTTCAGTCGATGTGGACCGGCATTGTACGCCGCAAGTCCCAAAGGCACGTGTCCATTATATTGTTTGATCACTTTCGCGATATAATAGGTGCCCATTTGAATATTGTTTTCCGGCACAAACACATCATCTGGAATCGCGATTCCGCGAAGTCCCAATTCTGTTGCCACTTCCTGCGCCGTTGGTCCAATCAATTGCATCAGACCATAAGCATTCGAAGTGCTGACCGCACGCGGACCGAAAGCACTTTCTTGGCGGATCAAGCTTCGCACCAGATAGGGATTTAGTTTTTGTTTGGTCGCCTGATCTTGAATGATGTCTTTATAGACTTGTGGAAGCGAGAGCGAAATCACATCCAGTGCGCGCAGCTCGGGATCCAGATCAGCGGCTTCGTTAACCAAACGGATCGATGGTGGAAACAGCAGCCAGTCGTTGAATTTTTTGGCGACCAAAATTTTTCCAGCGGCATCCGTTGGCAGTGGCAGCTCGGTCACTTCCCACAAAGCTTCAGCCGTCCAACCGTTTTGTGCCAGCAACTGCACGCGATCCAAAATTTTCTTCTGGCCCGTCAGCAAGTAGTACTGACTTTTCACATCTTTTCCGACACGCAAAGGCGTTGGCCATTCCATCAAACCCGAGGCACGCTCCATGCGAAGGCGCAGTCCGTAATAAGACAGTGGATACTTGGCCAAAATTTCGTCCACCACGGCCAGTGCCCGGGTGTTGTTGGTTGCCTGAAGACTGCGCGCCAGCCAGTATCTGGCATTCAGCTCAAAGCGATCTCCGTTTTTCAGCAGCAGTAATTTTTCAAACGCTGCGATCGCACTGGAAGCTTGCCCCATGCGCAGGTAAGTCAAACCCAAACGGAAATAAACTTCGGCGATGTCCTCGCCGCCAGAAAATTGCTCGATGTACTGATCGAAATATTTCCGCGCTTTTTTATAATCGCCCAGCATCTGTGATGAACGACCGGCAATATAAAACAAAGATCCGCCCGATGTACTCGAGCTCAATTGATCCATGGCTTTTTCGGCCAGGCGAAGGCTGCCGCGGAAATCCAGTTTTTTATGCAGCTGACGAGCCCAATCCAGCATGCGTGGGGAATCCGCTTTTTCCATCACGCCTAAAGCACGATCGCGAAGCGAGCTGATTTTTTCGTCTTGAACTTGATCCAACAATCCCAAATAGACATCACTGACTTTTTCTTGCGCCCATTTCGATCGACGCCCACCTGGAAATTGGCGCAGATAAGCAATGCAGTCTTCAAGAAGATTCAGCAGGTCGTTGCTTTTGAGCGAATTTTTAAATCGCTCTTCAAAATTGCCTTCCAAATCGCTGGGCACATCGGTCTTCGCCGGCCGCTCTTCCGCCGTTTCTTTCTTTTCACCCAAGGCAAAAAGCAAAGAGTTCAACTTTTCACGAACGGTCTTGGTGTCTTGTTCGGCCAGGCTTTGCTCGTAAAAAGATTGCGCGGGTTTCAGCTGCGCTTTGGCTTGCGCCAACTCGCCAGCCCACATCAAGGCTTTGGCTTTTTGTGATTTCTCGAGGCGGTCTTCGTTGGCAACGAGAGCTTCAACTTGCTGCCAGGCTTCTTCGGGATGAGTTTTGCTGACCAATTCAATCAGTGCAAAACGCGATTTTAAAGTTTCATTCCACAACGTGCTTTTCCAGGGGCCTGTGACCAGCAATCCGTTTTGGCCTTCGGCGTATTTCAGTGCGGCCGTCAGTGCGGTCGCATCTTTTTTCTCGTTCGAAAGTTCACGTGCGCAGTGAAGCCATGAAATCAAAACCCAACCGCGGATGCTGGCGTATTTTGCCGTGTGAGCCTGCCCAAGATTGGTGCAATCAGCCCATTTCTTTTCCACTTCGAATTTTTTCTGCTGAGCCAAAGGTCCGCCCTTGAGGACCGCAGGTTTCGATGGCGGCGGAGACCACTTCATTTTCTCTTCAACGACCTGAGCGCGAACAGAAAATGCGAACGACAATAGAACTGGCAAAATCAAGGTGCTGGCTGATCTCATGTTGCTGACTCCAAAAGAAAGTATCTTGAAATAGATACTGCCTTGAAGCAAGCCTTGGGTTATATAAACCACGTGAAAAAAGTCTCGCTGATTGTGCCGATTTTAAATGAAGAATCACTGCTGAAACGCGGCCTGAAAGAGCTGGAAAGCTTTATTCAGCGCTTTCCCCTGGCGTGGGAATTGATTCTGATTGTAGATCCCAGTTCTGACGCAAGTCTAAATTTAGCTCGAGAGCTGAAGTCAGAAAAAATCGAAGTGAAAGTCATCGCAAATATCAAGCACTTAGGGCGCGGCCGCAGTGTTCGTGCTGGACTTCACTCAGCGACCGGCGATTACGTGATGATT
>CBIHPB010000255.1:0-5714 GCA_966211485.1 uncultured Bdellovibrio sp. | reverse complement strand
CGTTGCTGCCTTGCTGACGAAGACCTTGGGGCCTGAGCGGGTTCACTGCGTATTCGTGAATAACGGGCTCTTGCGCAAGAACGAATACGAAGATGTGTTGACCAGCTACAAAAATATCGGTCTCAATGTGAAGGGCGTTGATGCTTCGGAAAAATTTCTGACGGCACTTTCAGGCCTTTCAGATCCAGAAAAAAAGCGTAAAGCCATCGGCCGGGTATTTATTGAAGTCTTTGAAGAGGCCATTGACCCACGTTGGCCGATTCAGTGGCTGGCACAGGGAACTTTGTATCCCGATGTGATTGAAAGTGTGTCAATCAAGGGCGGCCCCAGTCAGACGATTAAGTCTCATCACAACGTTGGTGGTTTACCAGAAAAAATGAAATTGAAACTGGTTGAACCGGTGCGCGAACTTTTCAAAGACGAAGTTCGTAAAATTGGATCGGCTTTGGGTTTGCCAAAGAGCATGATTGGCCGGCATCCATTTCCGGGCCCGGGGCTTGCGATCCGAGTGATGGGCGAGGTGACTCGTGAATCCCTACAGATTTTGCAAGAGGCGGATCATATTTTTATCAACAAGCTTCGAGAGAAGGGTCTTTACGATCAGATCTGGCAGGCATTTTGTGTTTTGTTACCAATTAAAACTGTCGGAGTGCAAGGCGATGGTCGCACTTATGCTCAGGTGCTGTCTTTGAGGGCGGTCACTTCCAGTGATGGCATGACGGCGGATTGGTATCCGTTTACATTTGAATTTTTGCGAGAAGTTTCATCGGCAATCACGAACAAGGTTCACGCCGTCAATCGTGTGGTGTATGATGTCACCAGCAAGCCACCAGCAACGATTGAATGGGAATAACTGATCATGTCGAAAAGCTTCGTTCATCTGCACGTTCACTCTGAATACTCTCTGCTGGAAGCCAGTTCCCGGGTGAAGGGAATCGTCAAAAAAGCCGCCGAATACGAAATGCCGGCCGTGGCACTGACGGATAATGGAAACATGTTCGGGGCGATCGAGTTTTATTTTGCGGCCTTGGATAAAAACATCAAGCCGATCTTGGGTCTAGATGCCTATCTCGCTCCTGGTTCTCGTCTGCAAAAAGCCCAGGACCGAAATGAAATTCAAAAGCCGCTGACACGCTTGGTTTTGCTGGCGCAGAACTTTGATGGTTATCAGAATCTCTGTCAGATTTCATCGATCGGTTACCAAGAAGGTTTTTACTACAAGCCTCGGATCGATTACGAGGTGCTGAATAAGTACAATCAGAACCTGATCGCTCTGTCGGGTGGTTTGCGTGGCGAGGTCGTGCAGACTTTCCTCAGTGAGGGACCTGAAAAAGCTTTGGAGAAAATCCGGGGACTGCAGAAGATATTCTCGGACCGATTTTATCTGGAAATGAACCGCACGGGTGTGCCCGAGTGGAAAGAGATCAATAAGTTCCTGCTGGAAGCTTCGAAAATCACCGGTGTGCCGGTAGTCGCTGCTAATGATGTTCATTACCTGGCGCCTGACGATCAGATGTCGCAGGAAGTGTTGATCTGTATCGGGTCCAATAAAACTTTGCAGGACGAATCGCGCTTTCGTTTGGGCTCGGATCAGTTTTATCTCAAAAAGCCCGATCAAATGCGCGAGCTTTTTGCCGATGTTCCCGAGGCCTGTGATCGCACGCTGGAAATTGCCGAACGCTGCCAGATCAAATTCAAGCTCAAAGACGACAAAGGCAAGGCGATCTATCACCTGCCAAGCTTTCCGACCAGCGAAGGGCGAACGGTTCAAGAAGAAATCCGCCTGATGTCCGAGCAGGGTCTTCAGCGCCGCTTTGAAGAGGCGGCAGCCCACGGACATGCGATTGTGGAAGAGAAAAAGCCCGAGTATCAAAAGCGGCTTGATTACGAGCTTTCGATTATCGATCGCATGGGCTTCAACGGTTATTTCTTGATCGTCCAAGACTTTATCAACTGGGCGAAGGTTCACGGTATTCCTGTCGGTCCTGGACGGGGATCCGGAGCGGGCTCACTGGTTGCGTATTCACTGCGAATCACGGATCTAGATCCAATTCCAAATTTCCTTCTATTTGAGCGATTCCTGAATCCGGAACGTATCTCGATGCCGGACTTTGATATCGATTTCTGTCAGGACCGTCGTCAGCGCGTGATTCAGTATGTGACTGAAAAATACGGCGCGCCTTCGGTGTCCCAGATCATCACTTACGGAAAATTGCAAACTCGTGCAGCTTTGAAAGACGTGGGCCGTGTTCTGGGGATGACGTTTGCCGAAGTCGATGCGGTCAGTAAGCTCATCCCAGAAAAATTGAATATCACGCTCAAAGAGTCTCTGGAGATGGAGCCTCGGATCAATGAGATGATGGAAATGAATCCGCAGGTCGCAACCTTGATTGATCTTGCATTGAAGGTCGAGGGAATGGTTCGTCATGCGGGCATTCATGCGGCCGGTGTCATCATCGCCGATGGCGAGCTGGTGAAGCATGCGCCACTGTACAAGGGTGCAGAGGGCGAGCAAGTCGTTCAGTACGATATGAAGCACGCCGAAAAAATCGGCTTGATCAAGTTCGACTTCCTGGGGTTGAAGACGCTGACACATATTGATCATGCTCTTCATTTGATTGAAAAAAATCGGGGCCAAAAAATCGAAGCACCCGACATCCCGATGGATGATGCGCCGGTTTTTGAAATGATGTCCAAAGGGGACACGGCGGGGATCTTCCAGTTCGAGGGTGAGGGCATCACCGATGCCACCCGTAAAATCAAACCTTCCAGCTTTGCGGATATCACGGCCATTACTTCGCTGTACCGTCCAGGTCCAATGGCGAACATTCCGGAATTCACCAAGCGTAAGCATGGCGAATCGCCAGTGGAATATTTGCTGGCGGATACCGAAGAGATCTTAAAAGAGACCTACGGGATCATGGTCTACCAAGAGCAGGTCATGGGTATCGCATCCCGAATCGCCGGTTACAGCCTGGGACAAGCGGATATGCTTCGTCGTGCGATGGGAAAAAAGATCAAAGAGGAAATGGATAAGCACCGCGTGACCTTCTTGGCCGGTGCGAAAGAGCGCGGTCATGATCCGCAGAAATCCGACGAGCTCTTTGATCTCATGTACAAGTTCGCCGATTACGGTTTCAATAAGTCGCACGCCGCTGCCTATAGCGTGATCACGCTGCAAACGGCGTGGATCAAGTGTCATTATCCGGCAGAATTCTTTGCAGCCCTTTTGTCGACGGAGATTTCGGATACTGACAAAATTGTGAAGTACGTAAAAGACGCGCAAAAGCGCGGCTTGGAAGTTAAACCTGCTCACGTCAACTATTCGGATTATCTTTTCAGTGCGCGCGGTGATGACGTGTACTTTGGTTTGGGTGCGATCAAGGGCGTCGGTGAAAGTGCGATCAGTGCGATCATTGAAGGCCGTGAAAAATTGCCAGCTGGGAAATTTGCAAGTCTTGAGGAATTCTTTGAGACGGTGGACACCCGGCGCCTCAACAAAAAAGTGATCGAGTGTCTAATCAAGGCAGGTGCCTTTGACGGATTCGGTCCGCACCGTGCTCAGATGATGGGCGGATATCAGAAATATCTCGATCGTTCCGAGCACACGCGAAAAGACTTGGAGATGGGTCAGTCGTCGCTGTTTGATATGGCCGGCGATCAAGAGACCAAAGTCGTTTTGGATGCGGTGAAACCATGGACGCGGTCGGCGGCTTTGAGCTTTGAAAAAGATGTTCTGGGATTTTATCTCAGTGATCACCCGCTAAAAGGTTTTGAAACTTTGTCTCGGGTCTGGGTGACGGGAACGGTCAGTGAACTTCCGCGCATCGGGAAAGAGCACAACGAAAAGCAGGTGAAAGAAGAAACGCCCCGAAAATATGATCCGCGCAACCGCGATGCGGGGAAAAAACGCGTGGTCGTGGCAGGACTTATCACCGAGATGCGCGAGCTGATCACAAAAAAGGGGACTCGAATGGCTTTTGCCAAGATCGAGGATCTGACAGGTTCGTGCGAGCTCGTGATCTTCCCGGATACTTTCGCAAAGATTGAAAATATGCTGAAAGACGAGCGTCCGATGTTGATTGCGGGACTGCTGGAGGTCAGCGAAGAGGGTGTCGCCAAGATTATTGTGGATAATCTGTCGCCACTTGAAGAGGTTTTAAAGAAGACCAAGCGCATGACTTGTCATTTAGACCGAATCAGCCAGGATCAATATGGGGTTCTTTACTCGGTGCTTTCGGAATATCCGGGGCCAACCCATGTGGATTTCAAATTCACTTTGCCGGAACTGCAGCAAGAGGTGATGATGGAGTCTGAAGGCCTTGGCGGCGTGATGATTTCAAACGAGCTTTTGGAAAACATCCACAGCCACTTCGGAACGACTAATTTTATCGAGGTCAAATAACATGAAACTCACCACGTTGTTCACGGTTCTAATGACAGCAAGCCTAGCCTTTGCGCAAAAAACTCTGATCGAGCGCACCTACGAAGCGCAAAGTAAGGATAAAAATCCAGTCACTGCACGTTCCGAGATGGTCAACCAAGCCACGGAAAAAGTGGTCGAAGAGCTGATCAAGGAAATCATTGGCGACGCCAAGTACTCGCGCAATAAGTCTTTGATCAATTCAAAGATTTTAAAGAACTCGGCTCGCTATGTGCCGTTTTCAAAACCGGGTGAATTGGTCGCGCTTCCAAATGAAGAAGGCTTTAAAATGAGCGTCGCTCTTCGTGTGAGCGTTGACGATCTGCAAAGCCTGCTTTTGGAAAATGGACTTTTCTATGAAAGCGACAGTACGCCGATTGTGCTGCCGACGATTCGTCTGCTCGACCGGGTGAATTCCAAAGCCTACGCCTGGTGGGCGGACGTGGATAGCTCGCAAAAAGCTTTTCTGTTGAAAGAAGGGCGCGCGCTGGAAGAATCTTTGAAGACGGCATTTTTGAAACATAATTTTTATTCACTGAAGCCACAGGGCCTACGCTTTACGGATTTCTTGCCGACGGGCGCGCATGCGGAAAGTTTGCGACGAGAAGAATGGCAGATGATCTCGCAGAAAATGGGAGCACAAATCCAAATTGATGGCGAGCTTGTTTTCAGCAAAAGCCAAGAGCGCTCGGATGCGTTTACGATCAATCTCAAGATGACGGCTTTGCAGGTGATGAATTCGCGCGTAATCGCCGAAGTCTCGCGGCAGTTTGAAACGGATGGCGGGCCTTTTGAAACGGTTGTCGATCGCCGTCTGAAGGAAGCCTTTGAGAGCACATCACAGGATCTGGCTTCGCAGGTTCTCGAGGCGTGGGCACGGGGTTCTTTGGGGGCTTCGCTGTACAAGTTGACAGTCCACGGGCGCTTGCCGCTGCTTCGTCAGGAAGCTTTAAAAGAAGCACTGAAGAACAAAGTCCGCGAAGTGAAAAACGTGCGCGAGCGATTGATCTCGGCAGATGGTCTGGTGTTTGAAGTGGACTCGGCCTTAGGTCCTAAGGATCTGGCGGCCAAAGCGGGTGAAATTGAGCTGGGTGCGGGTCTTAAAATCGTGTTAGAATCAGTATCAGATCAAGAGGCCGTTTACAAAGTGGCCAAGTCAACGGAGACATCGCCTTAAGGTTGAAGCGATTGTCCGCTGATTTTTGAAGGGGAGAATGCATGATGCGTTTGAAGCTTGGGCTTTTTGCCGGGGCCATGTTTTTAGTTTCCGCTTGCGCCACGACTGAGACAT
>CBIHPB010000254.1:0-5725 GCA_966211485.1 uncultured Bdellovibrio sp. | reverse complement strand
TGGGACGACGGTTTTTGTGAGAGAATCCAAGTCAGAATTGAGGGTGGAATGGCAAAAAAGATTTCAATGATCTGCGTGTTCTTGATGCTGGCGCAAACTAGTTTTGCGGAAGCTCCTTTCGTCAAATTGCGAGTTTTCTCGGCTTCCACCAACGTCAATCCTACGGACCTCAACGACGAGATGGCCTTAAATAACATCAAAGATTTTAAATCGGTGACCAAGTTCGGACTGGATCTGACCGCCGAACTGAATCGATTCATGGATGTGGGTTTGCGTTACGAGCGCACTGGCCAACGCAGCCTGGAAATCGTTCCCACCGCCGGCCAAAATTTTCAGGCCACGCTGATCCAGGAATCCTTGCTGGGCGTGGCACGCACGACATTTTTGAAGACCGACGTTTTCCGCGGCGACGCCTTTGTCGGGGCGGGGGCCGCCAGTACCAAATTCGCATTGGCTAGCGCCACTCAAGACGGCCGCCTGTCTAGCAATGGCTACAACAGTATTGTGGGCAAAGCCGGGGCATCAATCGGGATCGGTCTTCTGGAAGTCTTTTTGTTTCTCGAAGGTGGTTACGACTATAACGTCGTGAACGGTGATCTCGAACGCGAAGAGAATATGAACAACCACATCAGCAAGTTGGATCTTTCGGGCACTTATATCTCGGGCGGACTGTTGTTCGAAGGTGTGACCGGTCACAAGTAATCGAAAAGCAAATGAATCAAGCGCGCGCTCTTCTTCAGAAAAATTTCGGCCACAGCGAATTTCGCGGCGATCAAGAAGCCGTGCTGAATTCAGTTTTCGCCGGGCAATCCGCGCTGGTGCTGATGCCGACGGGGATGGGAAAGTCGCTGTGCTATCAACTGCCGGCCCTGATGCTGGAAGGGCTGACGGTGGTGATCTCGCCACTGATCGCGTTGATGCAAGATCAGGTGGACAAAGCTTTGTCGCACGGATTGAAGGCGACGTACCTGTCGTCGACGCTGACCAGGGACGAGCGCCTGGATCGCTACGACCGAATTGGGCGAGGCGAGTATCAACTGGTGTACGTAACACCCGAGCGATTTCGGAAGCCAGAATTCCTGGATGTGATCGGCAAAAGAAAAATCGCACTACTGGCGGTGGACGAAGCCCATTGTATTTCGCAGTGGGGACATGATTTCCGGCCGGATTATTCCAGGTTGGGGGAGTTTCGAGAGATCCTTGGCAACCCGACTACGCTGGCGCTGACCGCTACTGCTAGGGCGGCAGTCCAAAAAGATATTTTGAGCGAGCTGAAGATCGAAGGCGCTCCGACTTTCCATTCAGGGATCGAGCGTCCGAACTTGTCGATCAATGTGCACGAAGTCTACGGCCTCGACGAAAAAGTCCGCGGCATCGTCGGTCTTCGCCATATGAACCCGGGACCTGCGATCATTTATTTTTCCTTGATTCAAACACTGTACAAAATCTCGGGCGAGCTGGCGCGATTGAATATGCGGCATTTGATTTACCACGGACAGTTGCCGGCGCAGGATCGAAAACGAAATCAACGCCAGTTTATCGAAGACGGCGGCGATCTGATTTTGGCCACACCAGCCTTCGGATTGGGCGTCGACAAGCGCGATGTGCGTCTTCTGATTCACGCAGAAACTCCAAATTCAATCGAAGCCTATTATCAAGAAGTCGGCCGAGCGGGTCGCGATGGAAAACCCAGTCAGTGCCATCTTTTCTACGACCAAGAAGACGTCTCGATCCAAATGGAATTCATCAAGTGGGCCAACCCAGAACCGGATTTCGTTTTGAAAGTCTACCGCCTGATCGAATCGGGCGGACCGGGTCTTCAAGATGACGGGATGGACTATCTCCGCTCACAAATGAATTTCTACAACAAACGCGATTTTCGAGTCGAAACCTCAGTCAATCTTCTCGAGCGCTGGGGCTGTCTGAAAGAAGACAAATCCAAATTCGGTTACGCGGCTGTGCAAGAGCCAACGATCGAGCAGCTTGATGTTGAAGCTGTGAAGAGCCGCCTGAAAGTGCAGAATCAAAAGCTGCTGGATATGGTTCGTCTTGCGCAGATGGAAACCGGATGTCGAATGCAGGAAATCTATCAGTACTTCGGGCACGCGAGCGGGGCTTGTGGGAAATGTGATTTGTGTTTGAAGGCTTGAGCGCGCGTCTGGTCACGTGAGATTGCTGGCCAGGCATGAACCACAATTCCTACCTCGCGTTGGCGGGGGCGATGTTGGTGAATGGGTTTCGAGTCTGATTATCAGGCCGGCAAATTCAGTTGTTGAACTGCAATCGGAATAGAAGTTGCACAACCTGCTTCTTGATCCCATCTGGGGGCAGGAGGAAAAATGGACGTGCCAAAAAGAACATTGTACTTGCCAGAAATCGGATTCATTGCGGCGACCCGAGCAATGGTCGGAGCTGGGCTCGCGCTGGTGTTGAGCGACAGATTGACGAGAGAGCAGAGGAAGAGTGTGGGTTGGACTTTACTGTCCATCGGGGCTGTGACCACGATTCCGATTGGATTACGGCTCCTCGCTGGCGAACATCATCAACTGAACACCGAGCCTCAGCTTTGACTGAGGTGCCCTAGACTCAAGAGAAATTTCTATGCATTCGGCTGACGATGAACTTATCAGCGGAGCTTCATTCTTTGCTGAGTTGAGTATCGTTCTGTGTAAACAACAGATTGATTTCAGGTCGACTCTTGGGTCGGGTTGATTGCGGCGGAAGCCTTGCTGGTGAATGGGTTTAGAGTTTGATATGAGACAATAATAGACTCTTAACAGTTCGGGCCTCGGAAGCTTGAATTTGCTTAGACCTAACGCTTCTATTGCAACTCGGCCTTGCCAACCTTTTCATTGCAGGAGAAAGATCTAGGAGACCACCTCATGGTGGAAGCTGATCTGAGGTTGTTGATGCTTGTGCTGAAGCTTTTCATTTTATTTTTTGGTATTGGCTTCTCTGCCGAGCCCGCCAAGCATCCTGAAATTGTTCTGGGGACCATCGAAGGAAGCACGATCATCGAAGCGGGGATGCCCTATGTGCATCAGCTGTTTGGCCGCATTGGTGTGAAATCCGTCGAGCGAACGGTACCGGCCGAGCGTGCGGTCAGTATGGCCAACGAAGGTGTGACCGATGCGGATCCCTATCGCATCGAGGGGCTTGAGAAGAATTATCCGAATCTCATTCGTGTGCCAGGGGCCATGTACATTTCCACAATTGTGGCCAGTGGCACAGATCCGAAGATTAAAATCAATGGCTGGGAAAGTCTGAAGTCACACACGATCTGCGCGCGTCTTGGGATCAAGGCAGTCGAAGAGCGGGTGAAGGGGATGAACGTTTACTTTGCCTCAAGCATGGTGGCGATGGCGGAAATGACGATTCGTGGGCGCTGTGATGTGATGATTCACCATCGGGGCGAGTGGATGGAAATCAATCGGGCCCGGCTGGGCGGTTTGCATGAGCTGTCAGCGCCGCTTGAGCAGCGGCCTCTTTATCTGTATTTGAACAAGAAACATTCAGCGCTGGTGCCGAAGCTGGCGGCTGCCATCGAAAAAATGCGAGCGGAAGGCCTGTGGGACGAGCTGCAAAATAAAATCGAAGCGGCAGCAACGGATGCGAAAGAGCGAATCAGTAAGCGAGGCAAGAAAGCTTTTGATCGTCGATAAGCTAGAATTGCTGGCCGATAAGATTGATCTGCATCGATTTAAAAACCAATTGGTTCAACAAGGCTGGGGAAATCTGCCGGAGATCGGGGTATTGAACCGCACGGTTCTTTATGCTAGGATGGATATTATGGGACGACCAAAGAAGTTCAACCGCGAAGAAGTTCTCACCAAAGCACTGCCGGTGTTTTGGAGCCGCGGTTTTGCCGACACAGCCTTGCAGGATCTCGAGAAAGCGACGGGCGTGAACAAGTCCGGTCTTTACTCGGAATTCAAAGACAAAGAAGACATCTTTGTTGAAAGTCTGCGCCATTACTATTCGACTCGTGTCAGTCGGGATTTCCTGAATAAAGAGCCTTTGGGTTGGTCGAATATTGAAGACTTTATGACCTATCTTTCTCAGCGTTCGGTGGGTGAGCAGCAGGGTTGCTTTGGTGTGAACTGCCTGCGCGAGCTGGAAGTTCTTCCCGAGCAAGCGCGCGAGCTGATCATGGAGCAACGTCAGTCCTTGAGACAGCTGTTTCTAAAAAACGTACAGGCCGCCCATCCCAAAGCGCCACCTGAAATGGTGACCGAACTTGTGATGACCTATTTCTCGGGCCTTTGTATTGAGCAAAATCTCAAAACGGCCAAAGCCGAGTGTGTCCAAAAGGTCCAGGATTTCGTTCAAACGCTTCGCTCTATGTAATTGAATATATTGTATTTTTATTGTAAACACGGGTCGTGGTTCTTATTTTGAACCGTTCGGTTCAAAAATCTCTTGCAGCTGACTTATGATCTCTCTATAATGAACCGATCAGTTCAATAATCCTCCAGCGACGAGGGTTGAAAGAGAGTCCCATGACGATGCAAACAAAAGACGACATCAGCAAATCCAACCTTCGCGCACTGGCTTTCTTAAGCCTTGCTTACTTCGTGCAGGGCACGGCTGCTTTGTCGGTCGTCGGGGGCTTTGATGCGATTTCAACCGAGTGGCATCTCACACCAACACAGATCGCGCTTTTGGTGACGGCCTTCGGAGCGACCTTTGCGATCGGGGCGCCACTTTTACAGATGCTGATCGGCCATTGGGTTCGCAAAACTCAGCTGCTGACGGGACTTGCGATTTTGGCGGCAGGGGCGATCGGATTTTCTCTCGCTCCAAATTACATTTCTCTTTTTTCTTCCCGCGTTTTGATGGGATTGGGGACAGCCTTGATCAGTCCGGTTGTTGGTGCGCTGGGATCCAGTCTAGTGAAACCCGCCCATCAAGGCGCGGCCTTAGCCATTGTGCTGATGGGATTTAGTATTTCTTCTGTCATCGGGGTGCCGGCCTCGGCTTGGGTCGCCAATCACTTGGGGCCACGCTGGATGGCCGGATCGATTGCTTTATTGGTCGCACTGGCCGCTGTTCTGATTTCTTGCTTTGTTCGTGACAGTCAAAAAGGCGAGAAAGCCAGCCTACAAGTCGTGGCTTCGCTTTTGAAGAAGCCTGCGACCTTGAGCGGATTTTTTGTCGTGTTCTTTATCACCTCTGGAATTTTTTCGACTTACACAATGCTTTCGCCCGTGATGTTCGACCTGTACCATGCCGGTCCTGAAACGGTTTCGACCGCACTGTTGATTTTCGGTGTGGCCGGAGTGGTGGGAAATGCATTCGTGCGCCGAGCTTCGATGAAATGGTCGGCGGAAACCTTGCTGCGCGCAGGAATGGCCGGACTGATGGCGATCTTCGCCAGTCTTTTGCTGACGCCTCCGTCGATTCCGCTTTTGTTTTTAGCTTTGATCATATGGGCCTTTGTCGCTGATATGATCTGGCCTTCACAGCAGCGCCGGATTGTCGAGCTCGAGCCCGGCTACCGCGGAATTGCACTGGCTTTGACCGCATCGTTTATGTTCTCGGGAATCGCGGTTGGCTCGGCCTTGGGCGGATGGATCTATCCCACCTACGGATATGCACCGATGCTGGCCTTCTCGATCTTGCTGCTGGCAGCAGGTTCCGGAGTCCTGGCCTTTTCGGTCTCGGCTGCTGACAAATTGAAATTGAAACAACAAACACAAATACCAACAACACCATCACTGAATCT
>CBIHPB010000253.1:0-5730 GCA_966211485.1 uncultured Bdellovibrio sp. | reverse complement strand
CCTTCGTATTTGAAAGTGAATCGCGATGGCAGTCAGAAAAGTTTGCGAGCGCGTTTGAAAGGTGAGTCGCAAAAAGGCAGCGTGATGATTCGCTCGCAAGAGGGTTCAATTATTATTCGCTAAAGGGTATTGACAGCCCCGACGATTTCGTTCAAGCATGACCGGACTATGGCGAAACCAGCAAAGAAACCGGCAAAGACTTCTGACAAAAAACCTGCGGCTAAAAACGGGGCCAAATCTGCTCCGAAAAAGGCCGCACCCGCAAAAGCGAAAGCTCCAGTAAAAACAGCAGCTTCAAAGACAGTTTTGAAGAAAGCTGCGCCGCAGAAATCGGCAGCGAATGGCGGGCTTGCAAAGACCGTTGTTAACGCGGTTGGCAAATTGTTTTCAAAAGACAAATCTGACGCCAAGGGTCCAAAAGTCAAAGCGGCTTCTCCGCAACCGGTTGATGCCAAAGCAGGCACCAAAAAGCCTGCCGCAGGTGGAAAAAAGAAAAAAGACAAAAAGGGCAAAGACGGTCTCGACATGGAAGAAGATGATCTTCTGGCTTCCGATGAAGAGATCGGATCTGAAGAAATTCCTGATCTGTCCGAGTTCGACGAGACTGAAGCCGAAGAAACAGCTGAAGCCACGGACGCCGACGATGAAGGTGACGAAGCGACAGCGGAAGCCAAGCCTGCCACCAACAACGACGACGAAATCGTTCTGACGGATGCCGAAGGCCGCCGTTACTGCCGCGTTCGCGATTGCGATCAGATCTCAGCGGTTGAAGGTTACTGCCGTTATCACTACTTGCTCTTGTGGAAGAAAATCCAAGTTCGCCGCAAGATTTTGGTCGACGGAAAACTCGAGCGCTACGTGGAAGAATTGACGGCGCGATATCCAGACAAGTTCCTGGAAATGATCCGCAAGGATCTGCGTACAGAGAAAGACTTCTTGAACGCGATTGCCGAGCTGGAGATTGATGAGTCGGCTGGTGAGAACGAGTTTGAGGACGAAGCACAGAGTTACGTGGACGAGATCCGCGGAATTTCGACGGATACGGGAATGACTGAGGAGGAGGAGTTTTAGTCAAAACTCTCTCTAGGAAATTAGAATTTTTTTGAAAGCCAGGGAGAGATCTCTGGCTTTTTGTTTTTGGAGCGCCTTCGTTCCGAAGTGCTAGTGCATATCAGATTTTTTCTTCGCCTTCTTCTTAGCGCCACCAAACATCGTCGGCTCGGCCTTTTCAGAGGCATGGTCTTCGGCGTCTTCGGAAGCTTTATCTTCCTCGACCATCTGCTCGAAAGACTTCCCCAAAAGTGCATCCGCTTGCGCCTCAAGATCCGTATTCACAGTCGAGAACTGCAGGAAAAGCGGATTTTTATTGAATTCAAATTCCTGCCAAGTGCGCGGGAATTCCACCTCGCCGTTGGATTCGAAATAGTCATTCATCATGCTGGCGGCGGCATCGATGCAATCGTGGATGCGCTCGACGGCATCTTTCTTCTGGGTCGAGTAGTTCATGGAGACTTCGAAATTGGCTTGGCTTAGGCGGCCTTGCTCTAAAACCCCGACGCGTAGCAGAATTTCCTCGGGGTAAATGCGGCCTTCGACCACCAGTTTGGCATTGGTCAAATTTTTAGCGAAGGTTTCAGCGAATACGCTCTGGATTTGGGTTAAATACTCGCCAGGAAAAGCAGTCCATTTTTTGGATGTTTTCAGTCTTGGATTCATGATTTGACACTCCGTGAATTCGGTTCGTATAACGCAACTCCAATGCACACACAACAAGATCACAAATTTGCTTTTGGCCGCGGTGTTTACGTCTCCACTTACGGCTGCCAAATGAACGTCAATGACTCGGAACGCATGTACTCTCTTTTGGAGATGGCCAACTTCACGCCTGTGTCATCGCCTGATCAGGCCGAGCTGATCATTATCAACTCCTGCTCGGTGCGTGAAAAACCCGTGCACAAAGTTTATTCCGAAGTCGGCACCTACCGAAAACTGAAAGCCGCCAATCCGAAATTGAAGATCGGAGTCGGCGGCTGCGTCGGTCAGCAAGAAAAAGAAAAGCTGATGAAAGACGCGCCGATGATCGATTTCGTTTTCGGCACCGACACCATCGATCAGCTGCCAACCTTGGTGGCACGAGCAATTGATGGCGAAAAGAAAGTCGTCAGCGCCAAGTTCGAACACCGCGCTCCTTATCACGTCGAGACTTTGGTTCGAAATCCAGGTGTGTCGACATTCGTGAATATCACCAAGGGCTGTGATAATTTCTGTACCTTCTGTGTGGTGCCTTACACTCGTGGCCGCGAAAAAAGCCGACCGCTGAAGCACATTCTGGACGACATCCATGGCCTGGTAAAACGCGGAGTGAAAGAGGTCACACTGCTGGGTCAGAATGTGAACTCTTACAAAGCCGAAACCGGTGAAGACTTTGCGGATTTGATTGATATCGTCTGTCGCGACACGGACCTTCTGCGCGTTCGTTACACGACGTCGCATCCAAAGGATTACAACCAAAAGCTGGTCGATGTTTTGGGACGCAATCACAACAAGATCGGCGACTACATCCATCTTCCATTCCAGTCCGGCAACAGCCGTATTCTGGAAATGATGAATCGCGGATACACACGCGAACAGTACATTGAAAAAATCGAAATGATTAAGCAGGCGATTCCAAATGTATCGCTTTCAACTGACATCATCGTTGGATTCCCATCCGAAACGGAAGCGGAATTCCAAGATACGATGAGCCTGGTTGAGCTGCTGGGGATGGAGACCATTTTCGCGTTTAAATACTCGCCGCGTCCGTTCACAAAGGCGGCGCGTTTTGATCACCAAGTGCCAGAAGACATTAAATCCGAGCGTCTGAACCGCCTATTTGACGCACACGAAGCCATGGCGCTGCCACTGGTGCAAAAATATGTGGGTCAAACGATGGATATTTTGGTTGAAACCCATGACGCAAATCGTGGGATCGTGACCGGACGAAGCCAGCAAAATAAGCTCGTGCACCTGATTGGCGGAGCAGAGCTGGTGGGCCAAATGGTACCAGTGAAAGTGTCCACTGCGTTCCCTGCAATGTTGCGCGGAGAGATCGTTCAACGATCGTAAAAGGCTTTTCAAAGGATCGAGTTAAAATGAAGTTGGTTTTTGAAACTTCACAATTTGAGGAACATAAGATTTCTGAGGATGAGCTCATCCGGCTGCGGCCGCATGGCGTTTCATTGACTCAGGATCCGTCGCGTCCTGTTTTAATTTTGCGAAGCGAAGATGGAGAGCACAACCTGGCCGTGAATCTCTCTCCGATTGAAACCGGCGTTCTGATTCAGCAAAGCAATCCCTCGCAAACCGCGACCACCCACCGGGTGGCTCAGCTGCTGCTGGAATCACTAAATATTAAAATCGAGCGCTGTGTGTTTATCGCATTGAAAGATCATCATCAGTACATGCGTTTGTATCTCGACGGGCATCCAACTCATGGCTCGCTGAAGGTGAAAGCCGAAGAGGGCATGTCTTTGTGTCTGCAGCTGGAAGTTCCGATTTATGCGACGAAAAAGTTTATGAACAAAAGTCGGGTGATGAACGCTGAAACCGAAGGTTTGGCACAGGGCCTGATGATGAATCCCGGAGTCATGGCGAAGACTCACGAATATTTGATTTAAGAATTTTCAGAGGGGGAAACATGTCTGCCAAACCACTGATCATGCCTATTCGCGGGATGTCTCCGAAAATTCATGAATCGGCCTATGTATTTCCAAATGCGACGATCATCGGTGATGTTGAAATTGGCGAGCGATCGTCAATTTGGTCCAACGTCACGATTCGCGGTGACGTTTTTGCTGTGAAAATCGGCAAAGAGACCAATGTGCAAGACGGCTCGGTGATTCACGGCACTTACAAGGAATGCGGCACTGTTTTGCATGATCGCGTAACAATTGGGCATCTGGTGATGCTGCATGGATGTGAAATTGGCAGGGGAACCTTGGTCGGAATGGGCTCGATCGTGATGGATCGGGTGAAAATCGGCGAGCATTGCCTTGTTGGCGCAGGGAGTCTAGTGACCGAGGGCTCGGTTTTCCCGCCACGGTCACTGATTATCGGCCGACCGGCAAAAGTGAAACGAGAACTCACGGCAGAAGAGGTTGCAAGTCTCGAAGAGTCTGCGGACAATTATCTTCTCTATTCATCTTGGTATACCTCCTCATAGTTCTATTTGCGAAAGGGTGAGTGTTTATGGCAGCTGAATCAAGCACTTTAGGATTGGCTCTAACCTTCGACGATATCTTGCTCGTACCACAGTACTCGGAAATCGTGCCCAGCGAAGTCAGCACCGCTTCGGACTTTGCCCGCGGAAAAAAACTGAACATTCCGATCATCTCCAGCGCCATGGATACCGTGACCGAACACAAGGTTGCGCAGCGAATGGCTCAGCTGGGCGGATTGGGTGTGATCCACAAAAATCTCTCGATCGAAGATCAAGCAGCCGAAGTCGAGCGCGTGAAAAAATACGAATCCGGCATGATTCAAGATCCGATTACCTTGGGACCAGATCAATTGGTCACTGAAGCCCTGGCCTTGATGAGCAAATACAAAATCAGCGGGGTTCCAATCACGGTCAAAGGCAAGCTGGTTGGAATTCTGACCAACCGGGATCTGCGATTTGAAACCAATACCAAGCAGCCGATTAAGAATCTGATGACCTCGGAAAATCTGCGCACGGGACCTGTCGGAACAAATCTCGAACAAGCACGAAAGATTCTGCAGAAATGGCGGATCGAAAAACTTCCGATCGTTGATAAGAACGGAATGCTGAAAGGCTTGATCACTATCAAGGACATCGAAAAAGCTCAGAACTTTCCACAGGCGACCAAAGATTCCCGCGGACGACTGTTCGTAGGTGCCGCGATCGGTGTTGATAAAACAGCTTACGAGCGGGTCGAGGCCCTGGCGGCAGCCCACGTGGATGTGATCGTGATTGACACGGCCCACGGACATTCCAAAAACGTCATCGCCATGGTTCAGAAAGTCGCAAAGTCCTTCAAGGACATCATCATCGTCGCTGGCAACGTTGTGACGAAAGATGGAACTCAAGCTTTGATGGAGGCCGGTGCTGACGTGGTGAAAGTCGGAGTAGGCCCTGGCAGTATCTGCACGACTCGGGTCGTGGCTGGTGTCGGGATGCCGCAGATTTCGGCTGTGATGGAGTGCTCGAAGATCGCCAAGAAAAAAGGCAAGACCATCATCGCCGATGGCGGAATTAAATACTCGGGCGATATCACCAAAGCGCTTGCACTGGGTGCAAACACGGTGATGATCGGAAATCTCTTGGCCGGCAGTGAAGAATCTCCGGGCGAGACGATTTTGTTTCAAGGACGCACTTACAAAACTTATCGTGGTATGGGCTCGATCGGAGCGATGGCTCGCGGATCGCGCGATCGTTATGGTCAGATGGATGTGGTGGACGACAAACTGGTGCCAGAAGGTATCGAAGGAAAAGTTCCGCACAAAGGCCCCATCTCGGGAATCATTCACCAGCTGGTTGGTGGAATCCGGGCGGGCATGGGCTACATGGGGGCCGAGACCGTGGATCTCTTGCAGAAGAATGCACAGTTCGTGCAGATTTCTTCGCAGGGTCTGCGCGAATCTCACGTTCACGATGTCAGCATTACGAAAGAAGCTCCGAACTACCGAATGGAATAGGTGATTGAAAGTGAGTGGCGCAAACACACAGCGTGG
>CBIHPB010000252.1:0-5772 GCA_966211485.1 uncultured Bdellovibrio sp. | reverse complement strand
GAAAATCCGATCTTTCGGCCGACCAACGTGTTCAGCTGCGAATGAAAATCGCCCAGGGACGAAAAGCCCAGCTGCATGGCGACGATGCAAAAGTCGAGAAAGTTCTTTCTGAACTGGAAAAACAAAGTACGATTGCTGAACTTCATTTCGAAGACCTCCACGCTTCTTTACATGGGGCTTTGATCGAAAATCCATCGACTGCCCGTTCGGCCCAAGCGGCCCTGATGTTGGCGATTAAAAAGAAGAAAGCCAATTGGATCCAAGCTTTGCCTGCAAAATTGGAAAATGGCGAAAGCAATCCATGGAAAGAAATCCTTTCTCTTTTTGCCGGCGCGATTTCTTTGATGACGACCGATAAATCCAAAGCAGCCCCCCTCTTTTCAAAAGCGATTGTGCTGTCAGAAAAACTGGGATTCGAGCGCATGGTCAGTCTGTGCCTGGGCTTTGCGGCTTACTGCGACAGCCACCGCCAGTTTGATTGGTTCGATCATTTGTCCAATCTGGAAGCGACCGATCGTCGTTGGCTGCAAGATTTCTTTATGGACGCAATCGGCATCAATCTGGTCAAAGGCAGTTGGATGATCGCAGCCGACGAGAAAAAGATCCTTCCACAAAATTCAAAGGTTCAAGGCAACTACGATCTCATCATCGACGAGAAAAAAGGTTCTGTTTCCCTGCACGGATCCGAGATGCCACTGACTGCTCAGTCGATTTTGTTCCCCATCTTAAAAGCCATTGCAAGCTCTGGCTTGGAAGGTCTTAGCAAAGAGGCTCTGGTCTCTGCTGTCTGGGGCTACACTTACGATCCTTCAGTCCATGACAGCTTGATCTACACGAACGTTCGCCGTCTTCGCGATTTAATTCCTATCGACCTCTATCAAGGTAATTACCGATTGGCGTCTGAAATCCGCTGGTGTTTGATTTCTGATAGCCAACAAGCTGTGCAATTGGAACTGAACGATCGCCAGCGACAAATTTTAAAAACATTAAGAGCCAATTCCCTTATTTCCCGCAAGCAAGTCGTGTCCCAGCTCGATATCTCCGAGCGCACTGCCCTGCTTGAACTGACTGACATGGTTTAATAGCGTTTGCTGTTAAATTCCGGCAACGGCCGCGGTGTCACTTACCTTTTGGCTGATTCGATCACCATGGCCTTGAACCCAAGCGGTACGGAGAATTTATGAAAAACATTAAGATGATGATTCCTAGTTTGATGCTTGCGACTTTCACTGCCCAGTCTGTGATGGCAAAGGTCGGCTGCTCGGTTGTCAAAGTTGTCAGCCAAGATTCAAAGACCAAGGTCACCTCTTACAGCACAGGCTTCGCTATCCGTGGCAACGCGGTAATCGTCAATGACCATAGCCTTGCAGAAGGCGCGCAATCCGTTCAGGTTTTTGTTGATGGTCAGAAAATGTCTGGAACCGTCAAGGGTCGTGATTTCCACACGGACTTGGCTGCCATTCAGATCGAAGACTCTCGCCTCACTGCTTGCTCACTGGGATCAGCTTCTGTGAAAACCATCGATCGTATCGAGCTGGCTGGAATGGAAAAAGAAGATCTCGATGTGTCCGTCCAAATTGGATTGGTGAAAAATCCAAATTCGAAAAAACTTTTGGTCCCAGGTGCGAATTCATCTATTGAAATCATCGGCACTGAAGGAAGTAATCTCGTTATTGAAAAATCCAACAGCGGCAGTCCCTTATTCCTGAATAACCAGGTCGTCGGCATGCTGACCCAGAAAACAAAAGAAGGAACGGGTTTGGCCCTGCCAGCCGAACAAATCCGCCAAGTTGCCCCGATTCTTTTGGCCGGCAATGATATGCCACGCCCCTACACTTACGACCACCGCGAAAGCAAATTTGAATTCCGCGGCTTGGAGATGAAGTCTTCAAACCAAGTTCCAACCGGAGTGAAGGACGTCAAATCCCTGAAGCGCGGAATGGAAATGAACGGAAACCCGCACGAAAGCGGCAATCCGCATGACGGATCCAAAGGCCCTAAAGAAATGAAGAACATGAACGAGATCTTCGAAGGTAATCCACACGATGGATCCAAAGGTGAAATCAAAATCGGCGCCTACGGTCCAGGCCAAACGACGACATCAGTTTCCTTGGAAGACTACAACCTCGGTGCCGCCGTTGCGAATCTCGGCAATATCGAAACTTTGAAGAAATACCAGCCCGAGCTCGCTCGTGTTCTGGAAAAAGGAAATATCAAACAGATCTATATCAACTCGATCGATGGCATTGGTATCTCCAGCCTGTTTGAAATGATCCAAGTTCTGGGCTCTTGCCGCGCCTGTATCATCGACGGCTACTGGATCTCTCATCAAGATCCCGAGCAAATCGAAAATCAATCGATGCGCGCGATCAGCTTGATGACCCAGCTTTTGACGACTTTGGAAAAAGAAAAAGGCGGCGTCAACTTCGTTCGTTCACTGATGCCAGATATGGAAGCTTTGAATCGCTTGTTGGCTCAAGATGCCCGACTGACAGAAGCCGGAATGAGAAATCCGCTTGTCATTCGCTCGCTCAATCAACAGTGGAACCGAATTGAAAAGCTTTTGGAATCACGTTGGATTTCAGATTCAAGCCGTGATCTTTTGAACCAGATCCGCTTGCTGATTCCTGTCGAGTAGCGCCTGTGCACCGACGGGTGCGCAGAGATACCCTCTTGGGAAATCTGCCAATCACATCGACAGAGATGATCGCTCTAAACGATTTTAGCCGACGCCTGGTGTGGCTCATCTTTTGATATGTGATTTGTTGTCAAAAATATTTATTTATACAGGAGTATTTTTATGAAAAATCTTATTCTGAAATCGTTTTATTGCGCAGCTCTGGCTGCCCTGCCAACGGCTTTCGCCGCGGCAGAACAGTCTCAAGGTGTGGGCTCAATCGGCTCGGCGGCGTTCAACTCGGCCTCAAACCCGACTCCACAAGATTTTGCATCGATCGAGTTCAACATCGTCGGCCCTTCAACGATGAAGACAATCATTCGACCAAGTCTGATTCCGAATTCTGAGACCAAGGACATGCCAGATGGGCGCTTTGGAAACGGAGTTGCTACTTATGCTCAGACTGTGATCGTACAGTTATGCGATAAGAAGAATGTCACCGAAGGCAAGCAAACTCCGAAGGGCTGCGTAGCGCTTTATAAACCCTTCGAACAAATGGAAGGAACCAGACTTGGATTGGATCCTCGCTATGTTTATCGCGAGACCCCAAATTACATTTCAGGATACGTCCGTCAGGCTGCCAATGTCAGACTGGACCTGAGAGAAATCATCAGCAAAGCAATGAAAATTGGGATCAAGCCAGCCGACGCAACTTTGTTGGTTAGCTATGTTCGTTTAACTGATGCTATGATTTATGAGGGACCGTATTCAAAACCCGAGAATCGCTGGAAGGCTCGGGAGCAAACTGTGACCTACACTAATTTTGGTCACGCAATTCTTTCTTATCAAGCCTATGCTACACAGTCTGTCGATATTTTTGGCTCGCCTGTCGCTAAGAATATCAGTAGCAATCCAAGCGAACAGTATTCTGTGATGTTCCGATACATTCCGAATAAGAAAGAAACGGATCATTACAATACTCCAGGTGAATTCATGCTTTCACGGGTCACCTCACAGGTTTTTCCTGGTCTGCTGAACAGTTCGGTTCGGGATTACTTGGCAGTGAGCATTGCATTCCAAATGACCAAATTCGAGGACTCTTGGATTGCCTTAAAAGACCTTCTGAACAAAGAAAAAGAAGGGGGCATGTCAAAGCCTTTGAATAAGAACGCAGAAGTTCAAAAGCTGGCAAAAAATCCAACGATTCTGAGCATCCTCAAAGAGCAGGACGTGACCAGTCTCGTCGAAATGTATTCATTGCAGTATTATCAGCTGCGAAGTCAGTTGGAAGAGGAAAAAGGAATCGCTCGAGGAAATCCTCCGGTCGAATTGCCTGATTTCAACAAAGTTGCTCAAATTCAAGCGAAAGGTACTAAGTCAGCACAAGAGCAATATTATGAATACCAATTGGCCCGAGCAAAATCACAGCAATCGATGGAAGCTGTCAGAGCGGCTCTTACGCTTGGCGGAGCGGCTGTGTCCGGCGGAAAATCATTCATGGATGAGATTTTAAGATAAGCAGCTGCCTGAGCACCCCTCGCTGCACAATGTTGGCTTTGACTGGACAAGTCCGGTAGTGGTCGAATTGACGGCAGGGGGTGTGAATGGATTCGCATCAAAAAAGGCTTCCCAGCGTTTTCGAATACTTGGATGTTCTTTTCTATCTTCAAGATTACTATCGCTATCGCAAAGCCAACGATAGAAACTTTTCCTACGAGATCTGGAGCCAAGAGCTCGAATTCAAAAGCCGATCATTCTTAAGAATGATCGTCACCGGCAAAAAAAAGATCACCCCGAAAATGATCGATGCCTTCTCAAGGCAAAATTTTTCCCTAAGGTCCGAAGCCGATTACTTTCACTGCCTCGTGAAGTATTCGCAGTCTCGGGATCCCAAAGACAAACAAGTCTACAGCGCAAAAATGATCCAACTGATGAGAAGTCACAGCACCGAGCAAATCATCGAAGACTATAACGACTTTATCTCAAGCCCCCTACTGCCGCGCCTATTGGCTCTGTTAAGCTTCGAGGATCTGCAGAAGACTGATTTGCATATCGCAAAAATTTTGAATGTGAGCCTGTCTGAAGCACAGTTGGCCCTGCAAAAGTTGTCAGAAATGGGTCTGATCGAACAACAATCAGATGAATGGGTCGCCAAGACCGATGCCTTCCATGTTCCCGATCAATACGGAAATTTCAATCTGATGAAGTTTCACGAGAAAAGCCTTCTGGACGCCATTCAAGCTTTCGAGAAGCCCAAAGAACTTCGCCGTTATAAAAGTCTTTTGCTGCCGATGAACGAAACGGATCTCCAAGAGTTCCACCGGCTCTTAGACGACTTTTCAAACGAGCAGATGGTTCGCTTCCAATCAGCAACCTATTCCGGAAAGCGAATGTATCAAGCAAATTTCAATGTCTATTCAGTGACGGAATCGATCGATACAGATCAAGGATGAAACGCCAACTTTTCCTGAACCCACTTGCGGATCAAAGGATACTCCTCTTCCTCCAGCACGTGCTTTTTGCGGGATTCGACAAAATCGACCTTCATTCCGGCCGATCGCAGCTTTTCAATTCCGAAGCGTGTATCTTCGATCGGCAGAACATCATCGCGATCGCCATGGGTCAAAAGCCAAGGTGTCAGACGATTGCGCTTCAAAGACCGCTTCCAGCGCGGGAAAAAGTGGAAATAACCGCTAATGCCAACGACGCCACCCAATTTCTTGGGATAGTTCATCGCTAAATCCGCGCTAACCAGACAGCCCTGCGAAAAGCCAAAGAGAAAGATATTCTCTGGCTTCCAGCCGTGGGCTTCGATTTCGCTCATCAGTTTCAACATTTTTTCGCGGATCTTCAGAACGCCGCCTTTTTGGTAAGGCGGATCACCGTACCAAGAAAAGCCATCCAGAAATTTCTTCGGAGCATTCAGCAGAAGATAGTTCATCTCGGGAATTTGCAGCTCTTCATCGAAAGCCATAAACGGCTTCATGCTATCGCCCTTGCCGTGCAAGACGATCATCAGCTTTTCTGATTCTTTATGGGCCGGAATAAATTCCGACTCAAAGAGATCCGTTTCGATCATTTCTGGCTCCGCAACTGATCAAGGCCTGGGCTTTTTGCAACTGAGGATCATCTGCCATCATCGCAAACGATGATGT
>CBIHPB010000251.1:0-5772 GCA_966211485.1 uncultured Bdellovibrio sp. | reverse complement strand
AGCGCCACTGAATACAGACTGGAAATAAGCTCGGCCATTGCTGGTAAATCCAATACCGGCAAAAGTGTTATTGGCCGCATTTGCAAATCTCAAAGAAGCGGCTGTTGTGATGCCCGTCGAAACGTTTGTCGCATCGGCCGTTGGCTTGACTGACAGAATCGCCTGAGGAGCCGTATCACCGATTCCGACGTTGCCACCTTGGGAAATCGTCATCGCAACCGTGTTGTTAACTTCAAATTTCAAAGCTTTGTTATCATTCGTTCCCAAAGTCGCATCGGCACCGAATGAATTTCCGTTATTCACAAAACCGGTCGAGCCACCAGCTCCGCAGATTGCGTATCCCGAAGCATCGAAAGTGATGACTTGGCCAACCGTACAATTCAACGCTTGTAAAGCCGAGCCCGTACCATTGGAAACAATCACGGCATTGGCAGCGAAACTTGTTGCACCCGTCCCGCCTTTGTTGACAGCCACTGTTCCAGAGATTGCAGTCGCCGAGACACTTGTCAGTTGGGAGCCATCGACCGCCGGCAAACGGGCCGATCCGTCAAGACGAACCAGCTTGTTCGCAGCTGTTCCAGAATCAACAGTCAAAGTTCCATCATTTGCCAAAGTTGCATCACCTGAAACCACACTGTTCACCCAAGCGGTGCCATTGTAGATCATAATTTGCTTGTCAGCTGATGCGGCCGTCACAGCTTTGCCTTGGATTTTCTGAACGACGGTTGCATTGTAAGCACCCGACACATCACCAGCAAAAACAGTGGAAGCTCCCAGCTTGTTGTTGAAGGCGTCGTAGTCTGTCTTATTCAATAGACCCGCGGTCGTTCCCGCGTTGGATGCCATTGGGATTTTCCAAGTGTGAGTATCCGAAGCCGAAGTGATGGTCGGTGTTGCGACACTGTTATCCACACTGATGGCCAGAGTCTGAGAAGCGCCCGACTGTCCACCGACCGACGTGATTCCACCCGAGCTGACCAAATCCACATAAGCCCCACCATTTTGCGAAACTTTGAATTTGTTGGCGGTGCGATCGAAATAAATGCGACCTTCATTTCCATTGGCAACAGCAGGGGCTGCGATGCCGTTCCAGTTCACAGCACCGCTGACATCCACCGCGGCTGACGGATTTGTCGTGCCGAAGCCCACATTACCTGTGCCGGCGATGCTCATCGCGGTCACAGCAGTTCCAGCCGTGCGCATACGGAAATTCATATTCGCGCTGGCGCTGTCAAAGCGGCTATCGATATAGACATGTCCAAAGTTGTTGTTGGACGTTAAATCAAGTCCAGTGGCCAGATCGGATCTTCGAAGATAAAGAGCTGTCGGGCTTGAGGTATTGGAAGACATGATGTCTAAATATTTACCTGTGGCCCCGTTGCTTGTGCCCGGAGCCTGGGTCGCACCAGGTGTGGTCGTACCAGCACCGATACTACCCAAATTATCCAAAGTCATGACCGTCGCCAGGCTCGAACCGTTGTTGCGAGTCGCGAACTGCATTCCAAAGCTGTAATCGTTGTTCGTTGAGTTCAATTTGTAAGCGGCAACGCTGGCGCCGGTCGTATAGCCGCCAGCTGTGAGGTAATTTCCTTTGAAATACATCGCACCACCGACACCGGCAGCCATGGCTGTCGAATCAGTGGCCGTAATGCCTCCGGATGCATTTCCTTTTGCAGCAATGGCTTCAAATCGATCCGTGGCACCGACCGAGCCGACGTTCACACCGACGTTACCACTACCTGTCAGCGTCATCGTTGAAACAGGAGTGCCGGCTGTGCGCATACGGAATTCCATCGTCGCGTTCGAGTTGTCCCAACGGCTATCAACGTATGTCGAGCCAAAGTTGTTGTTTGAAGACAAATCCAAACCAGTCAGGCCATCATCACGTCGAATCAGCACGCCTGCTGGATAACCCGAATTGGTCGAACGAATCTCGACATATTTTCCTGAAGACGCACTGGTCAAGCCTGGCGGCGGAGTTGCCCCCGGCATGCTGATTCCAATTCCGACATTTCCGCCTTGCGAGATGGTCATGGCAACTGTGTTATTGACTTCGAAATTCAAAGCCTTGTTGTCATTGGTTCCCAATGTCGCATCAGCGCCGAAAGAATTTCCGCCGTTGGCAAAACCCGATCCGCCGCCACCGGCTCCGCAAATTGCATACCCCGAAGCATCGAAAGTGATGACTTGGCCAACTGTACAATTCAAAGCTTGCAAAGCGGAACCCGTGCCGTTGGAAACGATCACGCCGTTGGCAGCAAAACTTGTCGCTCCGGTACCACCTTTTGCGACTGCCACCGTGCCGGAAATATTGCCGGCCGTGATGTTCGTCAAAGCCGAGCCATCGACCGCTGGCAATTTTGACGAGCCATCCAGTTTCACAATTTGATTTGCGCCCGTGCCAGAATTCAAAGTCAGAACCGGAGTGGAGACTCCCGTCGCGACAGAGATATCAGAGTTTGCGGAAGAAACAGAAGTGACCGTACCAGCCGAAGCTGCGGCCCACTTCAGACCAGACGCTTGCGAAGAGTCCGCTTGCAAGACATAGCCATCAGTTCCCGCCGGCAAGCGAACATTGTCCGTGCCATTGTGAACGGCGATATCACCTTTGGTCGTTGTCGGTGACAAGGCATTAAAGGCCGCTGTCGCCGTTGTTTGACCCGTTCCACCTTTATTGATCGGCACAGATCCCGAGATATTGGCCGCATTCAAATTCGTCAAAGCCGAGCCATCGACCGCTGGCAATTTCGAAGATGCATCCAATTTCACGATCTGATTTGCGCCCGTTCCCGTATTGACTGTTGCAACACCGCTGGCGACTGAAATTCCAGAAGTCGCGGCATCCGTATTAAACTGAACTGCGCCTTTCACCGTATATGAAGAATCCGAAATTCCAGCCGGTGATCCCCAAGACAGATTTCCCGAAGCATCCGTGGTCAAGAAGGATCCCGCACCACCAACAGCCGATGGCCAAGTCAATGTATATGGCGTGACGGTCGCAGGCACAGTCATCGTCAAAGTGCCTGAAGTGGCACCCTTTAAAATATTCGATTTATTGGTCACAGCACTTGCAGAGAAATCTCCAGACGCATCACGCGAAACAATTGTGCTTGCGGTGTTGTTGCTTGTGGCATTTGTACCGATCGACAAGGATCCAGCCCCCGCTGTGATCGAGATGCCATTCGAAGTGCCAATTGTCGCGGCACTTGGTACCGCGCCCGTTGCGCCGACCATGATTTGACCGTCCGTCATGGCACCGGCTTCGACGATTTTTCCTGACGAGGAAACCATCAAACGATTGTTATTCAAAGCAGTCGAAGAATTCGTTCCACCGTTTGCGACGGAAACAACCCCTGAAATGCTCGAAGCCGAAACAGAAATATTCGTCAGCTGAGAGCCATCAACAGCCGGCAACTTGCCAGTGCCATCCAATTGAACGACATTATTCGCAGAAGTTCCAACACTGTAAACAGCCGCCGTTCCCAAACCCAAATTCGTGCGAGCTGTTGCAGCCGAAGCTAGGTCCGACAAGTTCGCAGATTTTTGCGCAGCACCCGTAATACGAGAATCATCTCCAGCTGCGACCGTGTTGGCAGCTGTTCCCACATTCACAGTCAGAACCGGAGTCGAAGTCCCCGTCGCAACTGTTAAGTAAGCATTGGAAGACGTAACTGAAGTGACCGTGCCAGAACTTGCGTTCGAACAGACGGCGTTTCCAGAGGCATCAAAAGCAATCACTTGATTGAGGGCGCAAGTGAATGCTTGTAAAGCCGTGCCTGTGCCGTTGGAAGCGATGATTCGGTTGGCAGCAAAACTTGTCGCTCCGGTACCGCCTTTTGCGACTGCCAATGTGCCAGAAATATTGCCGGCCGTGATATTTGTCAGTGCCGAGCCATCAACAGCCGGCAGTTTTCCTGCACCATCCAAACGGACGATTTTATTAGCAGTCGTTCCTGTATCGATTGTCAGAGATCCTGTGTTGGAAAGAACTCCATCGCCACTCATCGTGACGGCGGTGGCCACATTCGAGCCATTTCCAACCCAGATTTTTCCAGAAGCCAACGTGTTGCTCATGGCCGTGATCCACGACATCACGCCCGTGCCATCTGTTGAAAGCACCTGGCCGCTAGAGCCCACACTTGTTGGCAAGGTGAAATTGACGTTGCTGGAAATCGCTCCAGCTGTCATCTGCACGTAATTCGCACCGCTATAAACGCGAAGATTTGTTGCTTGAACATTCAAACCACTGACGGTGCCTGTGGTGATCAGGTTGCCGGTTGAATTGATTCCAGCGGAACCTGAAATCGT
Source organism: uncultured Bdellovibrio sp. (assembly GCA_966211485.1). Classification (GTDB taxonomy): domain Bacteria; phylum Bdellovibrionota; class Bdellovibrionia; order Bdellovibrionales; family Bdellovibrionaceae; genus 21-14-0-10-47-8. The sequence continues at coordinate 1,464 of CBIHPB010000251.1, read as the reverse complement.
GCCGGACGTAATCGAGTTGCCAGAAACTTTGCCAGCCACCGTCAGATTTGGAATGTCCGCTTCAACCAAGGAAACGGTTCCCGCTGTCGCTCGACCTTTGGCATCGACCGTGACCTTTGTATAGGTGCCGGCCGCAATCCCCGTGTTTGTGAGCCCAACCGAACCACTGCCGCCGCTGATCGTGCCAGCCGCAGTTCCGTTTACAGATAAATCTGAACTCATTGTCAGAGAGGAAATCCCAGTTCCGCCAGCACCAATGGTCTGAACGCTCGTGCCGTCATGATATTTGATTTGATTGGTGGTCGAATCGTACCACAAATCACCTGCCGCAACCCCTGACGGAGTCGAAGCATAGCTTGGCAAGTTCGCGCCGTTGGAGTCTGTCTTGATGAAATTTCCAGCCAAGATCGCCTGCAAATTCGCATAAGCGGGCGTGGTGAACAAAGCTTCCAGATTGGCTTGGCTCAAAGCAACCGGCGCCGTGGTGTTTGTCTGTAAGATGCTGGCGCGCTCGAGACCTTGCACGCTCTGTGCGACAATCGCCTGTGGGACCGAATCGATCACCATATCCGGAGTCAATGTGTCGGCCACATTGGTCGCCGATGGAGTGACAATAATACGGAAATATCGGACCGCTCCCGCAGTCGGAGTATACGCACTACCCGTGCAAGTCTGTCCGGCCACATTGGTCGCTGTAATAGGTGAAGTGTTTTGAAAAATCTGAGCCATCGTTCGGCCCGGATCATTCACCGTTCTTTTTGAAGAGCCGGTGTTGGAACCGACATTGATATTAAAGTATCCGTCGGTGCTGGTCGTGTTGACGGTTTGAGTTTCTTCGTACAACACGCACTTGCCGCCGGGATCGATAATTTGAACATTGATTTTAGCGGCCGAGTCGAGCAATGGATTCGTCGTACCGGTCTGATAGAGCTTTCCATCCAAGGTAAAAGTCTGTGAAGCTTCATTGGCTGCAAGCGCAGAAGCGCTACCTAAAGAAAATATCAGGCAGATCAGGATATTTACTTGAATTAAGATATTCAACCGAAACAGCGACATATTAATTACTTATCGGTCGGCGCTAACTAGAAGTTGATCAGACAATTGAAGATTTATCTTCCAATAACCATCTCAATCTAAGACCAAGACGAGATTCATGCAGAAAAGCACACCGAACTTCGACGGTCAGACGCTCAACACTTTTGGTTTTCAAGAGCGAAACTCTGCGGTCGATCGCAAAAAAATCGCGAACATCCGAGAGCGCTGGGGTCATTTTCAAAGCTGGCGAAGCTCTTTCAAAAGCTTGGGAATCAGATCTCGATTCCAGCTCTGGGCATCGCTGGCCCCCTTCAAAATCAATATCTGTCCTCGCAGAAAATCCACCTCGATCGTAGCGAAAGGTCTCTTTGGGAAGAGTGAGAGAGCGTGAGAGCGTGAGAGCGTGAGAGCGTGAGAGCGTGAGAGCGT
>CBIHPB010000250.1:0-5819 GCA_966211485.1 uncultured Bdellovibrio sp. | reverse complement strand
AATTTCCAAAGCCCTTTGTCGACGCGATTCTCTTCAAAGAGGACCGGCATTTCTATTACCACTGGGGGATCAATCCTTGGGCCGTGATTCGCGCTGGATATCAAACTTACTTTGAAAGCGGTCGCCGAATCGGTGGATCGACCATCAGCATGCAGCTGGCGCGGCTGAAATATGGAATCTACTCGAAAACCATTTCTGGAAAGCTCACCCAAATGCTACGAGCCTTCGAGCTCGAGATTTTCCATTCCAAAGATGATCTGCTGGAAGCTTACCTGAATCTGCTTCCTTACGGATCCAACGTGGAAGGGGCGGGAACTGCCAGCCTGATCTATCTCGGAAAAGAACCCGAGCGTTTGAACCTTCCTGAAATTTTCACTTTGGCCGTGATTCCTCAAAGCCCCAAACTTCGGTCTCTGGGCGCACGCGGGGAAATTCAAAGCACACATCAATTGATCAAAGCCCGCAATCATTTGTTCGATCTCTGGGCACAGGAGCGCCAAGTCTCGCCCGAAGACCGGCAAAGTTTCCAAGTCCCTTTCCAAATGAAGGGCACAAAAGATCTCCCATTTCTGGCGCCTCACTTCACCAGCGACTTACTTGAAACCAACGCCAACCAAACCGAAATCCAAACCACACTTCGAAAAAAGACCCAAAGACTTCTTGAGCGAAAAGTCGCGCAGTACGTGCAGCGCCAACACCATCTTGGCATTCAAAACGCCGCCGTACTTTTGGTGGATTGGACCAACATGGAAGTCAAAGCCGCGGTGGGCTCGGCCGATTTTTTCGATTCGAATATTGCGGGCCAAGTCAACGGTACGAAAGCTCCGCGCTCGCCGGGCTCAACTCTGAAACCCTTCGCCTACGCCATGGCCTTCGATCAGGGATTGATGCACGGGCAATCGCTTCTGAAAGATGCGCCAGCCACTTACTCGGGCTTTGATCCTGAAAACTTCGATCGCGATTTCCAAGGGCCCATCACTGCCGAGCAAGCCTTGATCCACAGCCGAAACCTTCCCGCAGTCCAAGTCGCCTCGATGCTGACCAAACCCAGCTTCTACGAATTCCTTCAACAAGTCGGCATTCAAAACATGAAACCTGCCGAACACTATGGCCTCTCGACAATCCTGGGCGGTCTCGAAGTCACCATGGAAGACCTGGTCCGACTGTACGCTATGCTGCCAAATCAAGGCGAACTGCAAGGCCTTAAAAAAATCAAATCTGACGAGCGCAATTTCCAGGGAAAATTCCTGACCCCCGAAGCCAGCTACCTCGTTCTGGACATTCTCAAAAAAATGCCACGGCCAGGATCCGCTGGCGGATCGCCCTGGAGCGAACAAGACGTCGACGTTTTCTGGAAGACCGGAACATCGCAAGCTTTCCGCGATGCCTGGACACTGGGAATTGCCGGCCGATACGCGCTGGCCGTCTGGATCGGAAACTTTAACGGGGATTCAAATCCCGCACTGATTGGCCGTGATATGGCAGCGCCATTATTTTTCGAAATCGTCGACGCTTTGAAATCGACCGAGAAAATGTCATCGCCACTTCGCTTTGCACCCAACCTCAATATCAAAAAAGTCGAAGTCTGCTCGGTCTCGGGCCAATTGCCAGGTCCGCATTGCCAACACAAAAAGCCCACCTGGTTTATCCCTGGAAAATCTCCGATTGCAGTCTGCGATCTTCACCGTGAAATCCTGGTCGACAAACTTTCTGGCCTTCGCCAGTGCAATCCGCTTGCAAGCAACACTCGCAAAGTCGTTTTCGAATTCTGGCCATCGGATTTATTAAAGCTCTTCAATCAAGCCGGCATGCCCCGAGCGCTCCCACCAGCCTGGGATCCACGCTGCGGATTAAACGAAGTCGCAACCAACGGCAAACCACCGGTCATCACCTCACCGCAGCCGGATCTCGTTTATTCGCTCAGAGCCGAACAAGACCGCTCGACCCAAATCGCCTTGAAAGCAATCGCCGACGCCGACGTCCGAGAAACTTTTTGGTTTGTTGATGACACATTTGTCGGAAAAGCTAAACCGCGCGAGCCATTATTCTGGAACGCAAAGCCTGGCCGCTATTCGGTTCGGGTTGTCGACGATCAAGGCCGCTCGGACACGCGGCCCCTCAATGTTGAAATCGTGAATTAAAAACTAGAACAGATAGCCGACGGTCACACTAGTCAAAGACGTCGTGTTCTCGGGCTCGACGAAATAAAGATTGTCGCTGTATTTATAGTATTCAGATTCCGGAACTTGCCATTTCTTATAAGCAAGGCCCGTCAAAAGTTTTCCACCAGTTTTCAAAGTGTGAAAGTACTCAAGCCCAAGACCGTAGGCCATGCCGGACTTCTGTTTCAAATCCAGATCTGGATATTTCGAATTCACATCCGATAAATAAGTTTTGCAGCGTCCAGAAATCATATTGTTCAGCTCAGCCTGAAGGATCAACGACCGCTCTTGAGTGTTCATCACCTCAAACTGCAATCCGTAAATCAGATAGTAATAAGTGATATCCCGGCGGTAATCATACTTGCCATCTTTGTCATCGAAGGTATTTCGATATCCAAATCCCAAAAAAGGAGCTGTGACAAAAGAGCTGGTGAAGTTCGAAGCCACCACACCAACAGTGGAAAAATTCATAATCCGAAATCGATCTTCCGACGAGTAAGGAATGGTCTTGCCAGCAAAATCAGAAAGTGATCCCCGATACTGAGTCTTTCCCGTCAGAAACTCGCCATCCGCCCGAAGCAAAACTCCGTTCGTCACCTGATAAAAGTAACTGGCGGCCGCGCCAGTCAAAAGCCCTTTGCTATTCATGACGGAAGGTTCTTCATAGACAAAACTTGTCGACCGCAATCCAACCAAATACTTTGAAGCTGATTCTTGGGCAGCCGGAGGCGTCTCCGTCGCAACAGTTGTCGTCTCGATCGCTGGAGACGAATCCGCCGAAACCTCGGTCGAAGAAGTCTCTGACTGTCCAAAAGCCAAAGCCGAGATCAAAAATGAAGAGCAGACGGTGACAGAGAATCGACTTTTAAACATGCAGTCCTTCCTATGACAAATGCGTGAGGAGATTTTAAGCGAGGGAAACGAGGATTTGCCACTCGAGCCCAAGCAGCTGAATTCTTTTCTGGAACGCTTAAAATATGAACAGAGACGGAAGATTTAAGTATTTGATTTTATGGCAGTATTTTAGGCAGTCAGTGGGTAGAAAAAGTGGACGAATTCTTGAGAGCTGTTATCGGCGGCAAACCCGCACCCAGCATTAGAAATCTGAGAACTCGCACCGTTTCCGCTTTCGATTCTGACTGGAAACTAAGCGCCAGACATCGACCTGACGAGACCAAAAATCTCCTTGCGCACCATTTAAATAGCCAGTAAATTCAACAACCTATTCGTTTTGGAGAGGGGTCTTCAAAAGGTGCGATCCGGGGCTTGAGAAATCTGCCTCATCCGATGTGGAAAAATCATCGGTGGTTTGTTGACAACCACCATGCTGGATGGCATCTAAGGGGACTTTGTTACGGAGGTCTATAACATGTACGCCATTATTCAGACGGGCGGAAAGCAATATCGAGTTCAACCAGGTGATGTCATCCGCGTTGAGAAACTGGAAAATGCTCTCGGTTCAGAATTCGATTTGCCAGAAGTTTTGTTGGTTGGTGGAGATGCTTCAGCTGTTGGAGCGCCACTGGTAAAAGGTGCGAAAGTCACTGTTGTTGTGACGAAGCAAACCAAAGACCGCAAAGTTATCATTTTCAAAAAGAAACGTCGTCAAGGTTACCGCAAATTCGCAACTCATCGTCAGCCTTTCACAGAGCTGTTTGTTAAATCCATTTCTTTGGATGGCAAAACTGCTAAAGCTGATGGCGATGCGAACGTTGTGAACGTTGATCAAGCTCGCCAAGACAAGATTGCTGCTCGTACAGAAGAGAAGCAGGCGGCTCTTGAGAGCAAAGAGAAACGCGCTGAAAAGAAAACTGCAAAACCTGCAGCGAAAAAAGCAGCCGCAAAGAAAGCCGCTCCTAAAAAAGGTGCAGCGAAAAAAAAAGCGGGCGCTAAGAAATCAGCGAAGAAGCCAGCAGCGAAGAAAACTAGCAAAAAAGCTTAAGCTTAAAGATTAAAGACTTTTGACGGTCATCTCCGAACGAAATAGGAGATGATCCCTGAGGCGGCTCCTGAAAAAAGCGCAATCAGGAAATGGGGTGGTACCATGGCAAGTAAAAAAGCCGGCGGTTCGACGAAGAACGGACGCGATTCACAGAGTAAACGATTGGGTGTTAAACGTTTTGGCGGAGAACATGTTCTTCCTGGAACGATCATCGTTCGTCAGCGCGGAACTAAGTTCGCGATGGGCAACAACGTAAAAATGGGCCGTGACTACACAATCTATTCGGTTGTTGATGGTCTGGTTAAATTCGAGCGTTTCTCGAAAGATAAATTCAAAGTCAGCGTTTACCCAAAATCTGCGTAAGCAGATCGACCCAAAAGGGCGCTCGATTGTGAGTCCTGAGGGCTGGTAAACAACAGGCATCCCCTGTGGAATGCCGACTGATTTGAGAATAAATTTTACGAATCAATAAAGAGGGAGCCCAACAGGCTCCCTTTTTGTTATACAGGCCTGCTAAAGATCAGAAATTACGGCCTTATCATTCGACTTGCTGATCGCTATAACTGCGAGATCCATATGAAGTTCATCGACGAAGTTAAAATTGTGATTGCCTCCGGTAAAGGTGGCCAAGGTTGTGTCAGCTTCCGCCGCGAATCTATGACCCCGCGTGGGGGACCTGATGGCGGAGACGGCGGCAAAGGCGGCGACTTGGTTCTGAAGGTTGCAAAAAACCTGAACTCTTTGGTCGACTACCGTCGCAATAAAAAATACGCAGCCGAAGCGGGCCAACAAGGCACAGGCTCGAACTGCACAGGTGCGAATGGCCAAGACATGGTGATGCAAGTTCCTCCGGGAACGATCATCCGTGATCTCAACGGCGAAATTCTTGTCGACATGACTGGCATCGAGCAATTCGTTCTGCTGAAAGGCGGACGCGGTGGCAAGGGCAACTGGTACTTCAAAAACAGTGTGAATCAAGCTCCTGAATTCGCTCAACCCGGAGAACCCGGTGAAGAGCTTGAAGTGAAAATGGAATTGAAGTTGATCGCCGACGTCGGCATCATCGGATCTCCAAACGCCGGTAAATCGACTTTGATCTCTCGCATTTCAGCTGCGAAACCAAAAATCGCGGATTATCCATTCACAACGCTGACTCCAAATCTGGGTGTTGTCAAAGCGGGTGAATTCAAAAGCTTCGTCGTTGCCGATATTCCGGGTTTGGTCAAGGGTGCTCATCAAGGTGTTGGATTGGGAATCCAGTTCCTGAAACACATTGAGCGCACGCGCGTTTTCGTTCACTTGGTCGATGTCTCTGGCATGAGCAATCAAGATCCTGTTCAGGATTACAAAGATATCAACGACGAGCTCAGCATGTACGACGAAGCCAACAACGGCAAAGACGGCTTTTTCCCTCTGAACGAGCGAAAACAGCTGGTCGTGTTGAACAAGATCGATACGCTTTCAGCCGAAGTGCTTGAGCGCATTCAAATGAAATTCAAAAAAGAGCTGGGTTACACCCCGCTGGCGATTTCCGCTGTCACAGGCAAAAACATCGACACCTTGTTGTTTGAAATCGGTAAGTACTTATTCTCAAACGAGGACGCACAATGAGAGTCGGAATTTTCGGTGGCAGTTTCAATCCCCCGCACATGGGCCACCTGAACAGTCTGCAAACTGTTCTGAAAAAAGGCGGTTTGGATCAAATCCGAATCGTA
>CBIHPB010000249.1:0-5822 GCA_966211485.1 uncultured Bdellovibrio sp. | reverse complement strand
CGCCTACCTGATGGAAGGCAATGCGATGATGGATCAGAAACTGGTCATGGCCCACGTTTATGGTCACTGCGATTTCTTTAAGAACAATATTTGGTTCTCGAAGACCAATCGCAAGATGATGGACGAAATGGCCAACCATGCGACCCGCATCCGCCGTTATATGGATCGCTATGGTGTGGAAGTGGTCGAAAACTTTATCGATAAATGCCTGTCGCTGGAAAATCTGATCGACCGTCACAGCGTTTACACGCCGACTTCGATCGTTCCGAAAGACGAGCGTCCGAAAGAAGCCAATCATATGTTGAAATACGATCGCGAATACATGCGAGACTATATCAACCCGCCGGCTTTTATCGCCGAGCAAAAGAAAAAAGCCGCCGAAGCCGCAGCGAAGAAGCAGAAATTCCCCGAGCAGCCCGAGCGCGATGTTCTGAAGTTCCTGCTGCACTATGCGCCGCTGGAAGACTGGCAACAAGATGTGCTGACCATCGTTCGCGACGAAGCTTATTACTTTGCGCCGCAGGGAATGACCAAGACCATGAATGAGGGTTGGGCTTCCTATTGGCACTCGAAACTGATGACTGAAAAGATCATGAATGATTCTGAGATCATCGACTTTGCCGATCACCATTCGGGAACGGTGGCGATGAACCCACAGGGATACAACCCTTACAAGGTCGGCATCGAACTGATGCGCGATATCGAAGAGCGTTGGAACAAAGGTCGCTTCGGCCGCGATTGGGAAGAGTGCGACGATATCCGCGAGCGCAAACACTTGGACAAAAAACTGGGCATGGGCCGCGAAAAGATCTTCGAAGTCCGCAAGATCTACAATGATGTCACGTTTATTGATGAATTTCTGACGGAAGACTTCTGCGTTCGCAATAAGCTTTTCGTTTACAAATTCAACAAGCGCACCAATCAGTTTGAAATCGACACAAAAGATTTCAAAGCGATCAAAGCCAAACTTTTGTTCCATATGACCAATTTTGGCCAACCGATCATCAAAGTCCTTGATGGAAACTTTGAAAACCGGGGCGAGCTGTTGATCGGTCACATGTGGGAAGGCATCGATATGCAACCCGATTACCTGAACGAAACCCTGAAGAACTTGTTCTTCATCTGGGGCCGTCCAGTGAATCTGGCAACCGTGATGGATGGCGAAGGTCAGCTGTACCGCTTTGATGGAGAGAAGATCGAAAACTTCAAATCCGAAGACACGGTTTCAAAGGATGACAAGAAATCGGATCTCCCCAGCGGCTCCAATTCTAGCACCGGATCGGGCACTCCTTGAGTAGAAGCTGAATTGAGACCAGAGTCCAGGAGTTCTTAATCGGAAGCTACATTGATATCAGAATTTAAAACTCCGTTACTCATTCTTCCTCACGGATTTGGATTGTGAAACAACTCTAGTAACCCATTCAGATGACTTCTCCTCCTTCATGGACTGGTATTAAAAAACGCCTCCATTTTCTTCAGACCAAAATGATGAATTGCTGCCCGTTGATTGCAGGACCTGCAAAGTAGCCGGAGATTCTCAGATGTGTTCAATCCACCTAGAGCCTGTGGCCGAATATGATCGATCTCAAGAGCATATGATGATCCACAATTTTCGCATTTGCTACCCGCCTTCAAGAAGACTTCTCGCCTGGTTTGCGCTTCTGACTTCGCTTGTATTAAATCTTGTTTCACTGGTTCCACCTTTGACCCCAGTTTCCCCTGCGCAGGTTTAGCGTTGTTGACGCGACGTTTTCTGGGCGCCGCGGTTTTTGATGGGTCCCATTCGCTGAGACCGAGATCGCAAAGTTTTTCGAAAAGCTCGCCCAGCGAAAGATTTGGATGCGTATGTGCAAGCCATCCCTTCAGGCAGTCAATTTTCTGCTGAGTCTCTTTTGAAGCCGTGAATTTCAGTTCGATCTGATTTTCAGAAATCAGATTCACGCGATCAGGCTTTGTTGTTACTGGTGCGGAACTTAATGAAAGAGTGATGCGTTCAGCCTCTCGGACTGGTTTGTTTGCAATTTGCTCGAAGACGGAAAGTTTTTCTTCATGAGACAGATCTTTGTGTTGAAACTTCTTTTCTTGCTTGAACAGGGATTGCGCAAGTCCGATGTGGGTTAAAGAAATTTCGCCTTGGTTGATTTTCTCTTCGATTTCAGGCAGCTCCCTGAGAAGTTTCATGGCGGCGATTCGTCGGTAGGCTTGATCCTCCGGATAACCCAAATGTTTCACTGCAAAATCAAAAAGAGATTTGTATTTGAGAGATGAAAACAACCGGCGGCTGTCGATTTCGCGAAGATGATGAAGGACAGAGGTCAGCAGTTCTCGCTCTTGCCGAACCAATGTTTCTGTCTTTGCGATCAATGCTTTGTCATTTAGAGTTTTTAAATTCATTTGTACCTCCGATTTCATTTGAAATCGAGAGCACCATATCACCGAATTTTAAGTGGAATTTTCCGTTTCTAGTTGGTCCATACAAGCCGCAATAGGAGCGGATGTCCCCGGGCCTGTTCTCTCGTCAAACAGGCAGGCAAACTCGGATTTTGAGTCTTAAAACGATCATTGGTGTAGGGGCGGTGTTTGAAACTGCTATTCAGAAAATCACCCAAAAGTAGCGTCAATCTTTTTCTGTTTCCGACGCAAAATTTTGTAAAGCCATGAGACCGTTGTGATTTCTGCATCCTTTGAAAGTAAAGCCATGAGACCTTGGTGACTGGGTCGTCTTTTGAAAGTAAGGTCGTAGAATGGAAAAGCATCGAAAGAATAACTTCTTTATCCTTGCCGGCACATCTGGCACAGGCAAGACATCAGTGCTGCATCAGCTGCGATCGCTAGGCTACAGTTGCTCGGAAGAGGCAGCAAGGGCAGTGTTAAGCGAAGAGTTGGCTACCGATGGTCCGGCCTTACCAAGTAAGAATCCGCTCCTTTTTGTCGAGCGGATGATGGAAAGATCTATAAAAAGCTTCGAAGAATTGCTTCAAAAAAATGAAAACTGTTTTTTTGATCGGGGAATGCCGGATCTTGTCCACTATGCGATTCGATTTAACGTTGATATTTCGGCTTTTAAAATGGCATCGGAGAAATATCGGTACAACAAAACAGTTTTCTTATTCACTCCATGGAAAGAAATTTTCGTTAATGACAATGAACGCCGAATGACCTTTGAAAAGTCGGTTGAGTTCCATGAATTGCTCGTTCGAACTTATCAGGATTTTGATTACACGTTGATTGAGGTTCCTCAATTGCCAATGAATTCCAGAATCGAATTTGTTTTAGAGACTATCAAAACAATTCCAAAATCGCCTTAAAGCCAATCTTTGAGACTGGCGTGATAGGCCGCTTGAGAAGCGGGTGGGCTGAGCTCGATAGCGCGAGCGGCGCTGATGCGGGCTTTGTTCTGCCAGCCGCATTGGCCTTGGGCGATTGCTAAGTTGTGCCACGCAGAAGCAGCGCCGGGATGATCTTGAACGGTGCTTTCGAGAATTTTGGCAGCTGACCGACAGTCTTTTCGATTGAAGGCGATATTTGCCAAGCCGATTCGGGCTCCTAAACTTTGTGGCCAACGAGAGAGAATCTTTTCATAAGTTTTTTGAGCGTGCTCGGACTGATCAGCTTGTTCGATACCGGCGGCGGCTTTTACGTGGGCGATTTCGTTGGCGGTGGCAGATAGTTGATCGGGTGGTAGAATGACAAGACCCCAGTAACCGGCCATTCCCCAGGCACTTTCAAAATCGACGAAATCTTGATGGAAATGTTCGAGAGGGCCTGTGTGCAGGATCAGCTCGCGACTGGGGAGATCGTATCCGTAAGCAATGGCATAATGCCAATTTGGAAATCGGCTGAGTGCCAGGTTTTCGAAAACAATCACCGGATGACCGGCGGCGATTTCCGCAATCAACGCCCGCATTCCTTCGATCGGAATGGCCATCAGTCCTTGGCGTCGGGTTGCCGAGATCAAATCGGTCTTGATGCTGCCTTTCATTTCCGGTGTGTAAACTTTGGTTTCCAGTTCGCTCGTGGAAACTTTTTGTCCGGCCCATTGCATGGCCATGGCCAATGTTGCGGGTCCGCAGGTCCCCCATTGTTGTTGAATGAAGGGTACCCCGGTGATTTCAGTTTTCTCTGGTATATCCGTCGGAGGCTGGCGGAAAAATTCATCCGTCTGATGCGACATCGTGGTACAGGCGACGCTGCTGAATAAAATCCCGATCAGAAAAAGAATTGAAAGGAACTGCCGAAGGTTTTTCATGTGCCTTCGCTTGTTTTAAATTCGTTTTGCGAAATAGATAATCAGAACCACCAATAAGATTGCGAGCAAAATATCGCCGCCGTATTGGGCGCTGTTCATTTCCGTCGCCATTTGGCGAAGTTCGGAGTCTGAAAGAGTCGCGAGGCGAGCGGAGACCTCGTCAGGAGAAATGCCCCGTGCTAGCAGCGCTTTGCGCAGTTCCGGCTTTTCCAAGTAGTTTTCCACTTGTTGCCGGGCCTCGGTGCGACTGAGTTCTTCCGCCACTTGTGCGGTGGAGATCATTTGGCTTTCGGCGAAGGCCACCTGCGGTAAATGAGAGAGCATCAAGCTCAAGACGAGAACGCAGCAGTTGCGAAAGTGTTTTGGAAATCGCATCGAAGTCTCCTTTCCATAGAATCCATCAAAGGCACCGGGCTTTTCGCCTCGAAAAGTGCCGTTGGACAGAAGAAAAGCAAGTTCAGTGCCCTCTGAAAATCTGTCAAAACCAAGACCCAAGGCCTGTGGTGCCGGACTGCCCATAGAAAATAGACTTTGTGCCATTGAACACAAGAAGCCAGACAGAGATAATATTGAAAGCACCTGAAAACAAAGGACCGTTATGCAAAGCAAAGCTCGATCCATTTTGCTGGCCTTCATCACCGTCGTGATTTCTCTGCCATCTCTCGCTGCCGACAGCAAAGCCGAGGCCGAAAAAAAAGCCCAAGGCGATAAGGCGGCCGCAGACAACGAAGCCTTCGTTCAAACTTGGATTTCCGAACACAGTCCCCGATACAAAGAAACCTTTCAGCTCAAGCGCTGGTACAAAGAGCTCGACGAAAAAGAAGAGTACACTCAAGGCCCTTATAATTTAAAGTTCGAGAAAAATAAAAATTCGAAAAGCAAAGCCGAGATCAGTCATAGCGGAAAGATCATCTATCAGATGAGTCCCCAGACGGGCGATGCGCCTGTTTGGTCCGTGGCGATGAGCGACTGTTCAGACAATTACGAAGACCATTGCGTTGCAGTCAGCGAGCTTGAGCCCTCGAATACTCCGGATGGACTGAAGGCTTTTGATTTTCTTCATCTCAATAGCAAGAACCGCGATCAATCCTACGCAGTTCAGTGTTTGCAGAAATCAGGCTTCGATAATAAGCGAATCGATTTGTCCCGCTGCCTGAAGTACTCGGTCAGCAATTGTATTTCGTGGAGCAGTCATCTCAACAACAATAAGGATGCCTATTCGACAGTTCAAAAAGGCTGTGCTGTCACTGATGCCGACTGCAACAAAGCTTTGAAGCGCCTGAGCTCGCAAGCCGGTCAGATTCTGCGAACTTCCTACGACAAAGACATGAAGACAGCCGTGATGGGGATCAGCCGGGGAGACACGCGCCTTCGTTGGGAGCCCGCAGTTTCGATGAACTCTGCTGATTCTTTCAGCTTTAACAATCAAGATCTGGTTCAGATCGAAGCTCAATGCCAAAAGTACACGAATCTGTTCCAACAAAAATCGGCGGCTGTTCCAAGCCCGGCAACAAATAAAGCCGCACCCGTTCGTTAAAGTTTTAGACAGTTCAGAAATCTATTCTGAAGCACG
>CBIHPB010000248.1:0-5832 GCA_966211485.1 uncultured Bdellovibrio sp. | reverse complement strand
AAACTACCCGGCTTCAGGGTATGGTCTTTATTTGAAGAACCTATTGAAATTTGCACGGCTCTGACGGGCATCCGGCCACGGGTGTCGGTGATAGCCGTGACGAGAGAGCCTGCTATGAAAGTCATCGAACATTTGGAAGGGGCGAAGTCGCCCTTGATCAGTTTTGAAATCGTTCCTCCTCCGCGCGGACGAAGCGTGAAGGATTTGATTGATGTGGTCGAGCAGTTGGCTCCACTGAATCCATCATGGATCGATGTCACCGCTCATTCATCAGTTGCCTATTACAATGAATTGTATCAAGCGCCGGATCGTCAAGAAGCGTCCGGGCACGATGGGGATCTGCGGAATTATCCAAAATCGTTTTCGCATTGATACAGTCGCGCACGTTTTGTGCGAAGGCTTTACTCGTGAAGAAACCGAAGATGCATTGATTGAGCTTGGATATTTGGGAATCACCAATGTTTTGGCTTTGCGCGGGGATTATTTGAACTTTCAAAAATCCATTGCCAAGGATCGGACGTCGAACAAATACGCGAAGGACTTGGTCGTGCAAATCGCGGATTTGAAGCGCGGACAGTATCTACAGGAAATGTCCGAGACGGCGAAGATGGATTTCTGTGTCGGTGTGGCCGGATATCCAGAGAAGCACTTCGAAGCGCCGAATATGAAAGTCGATATCGAATATCTCAAGCAAAAAATTGAAGCGGGTGCGGATTACATCGTGACCCAAATGTTCTTCGATAACGAAAAGTATTTTAGTTACGTGCAACAGTGCCGCGGGGCTGGCATCACGGTGCCGATCGTACCGGGTTTGAAGATTTTGAAATCGGCCGAGCAGTTGAAATCCATTCCAAAGAATTTCTATGTCGATATTCCTGTCGAGCTGTCCGATGAGATTTTGAAGAATCCGGCTCAGGCTCCGGAAATTGGCAAGCGCTGGGCGATGAAACAGGTCGAAGGTCTTTTGGCTCACAAAGCGCCTTGTGTTCATTTCTATGTGATGAATGACACTCATCTGGTTGTCGACGTCATCCGCAAATTTAAATAGGGTCTAAAGATATGCGATTGAAAAAGTCTGTTCTTTGGCTTGAGCTGGAGAAATCTCTTTCCGAACGAATTCTCTTTATCGATGGTGCCATGGGTACCATGATCCAGCAGTACAAACTTCAGGAAGCCGATTATCGCGGAACTTTGTTTCCCAATCCGAAGACGGATCTTAAGGGCAATAACGATCTATTGTGTCTGACCAAGCCCGAGGTGGTTCGTGAAGTTCACCGTCAATATCTTGAGGCGGGTGCGGATATCATCGAGACCAATACGTTCAATGGAACTTGGATTGCTCAAAAAGAGTATGGGCTTGAAAAGTATGTGCGCCAAATCAATGTCGAAGCAGCGCGTTTGGCGAAACTGGAAACGGATGCGCATTTCAAAAAAACTGGACGCAAGGCCTATGTTGCCGGAGCCTTGGGGCCGACCAATAAAACATTAAGTCTCAGTCCGGAAGTGAACAATCCGGCTTTTCGAGCAGCTTCTTTCGAAGAGATGGCGGGCGCTTATGAAGAGCAGGCCCGTGCACTTTTAGAAGGTGGTGCGGATATTCTGTTGCCTGAGACCGTTTTCGATACTTTGAATTTGAAAGCGGCTTTGTGGGCGATTCAAAAAATTGAACAAGAGCGTGGCGAGCGCATCCCGATGATGATTTCAGTGACGATCACCGATCTTTCGGGGCGCACATTGTCGGGACAAAATACCGGGGCTTTCTGGAATTCGGTGAAACATTCAAAGCCTTTGAGTGTCGGACTGAATTGCGCCTTGGGTGCGAAAGAGAAGCGTCCGTTTTTGACCGAGCTTTCTCGAATCGCGGATTGCTATGTCAGCTGTTATCCGAATGCAGGTCTTCCAAATCCGTTGGCGCCGACAGGCTATGATGAAACGCCGGAAATGTTGGCCTTCGAGCTTAAAAAATTCGCGCAAGAGGGATTGTTGAATGTGGTCGGTGGCTGTTGTGGAACGACTCCTCCGCATATCAAGGCGATTGTTGAAACCTTGAAAACAATCAAGCCTCGTCCGATTCCAAATCTGAATACAGGATTTTCTGTTTCAGGTCTCGAGTCTCTGACTTTTCAAATGGGTGGCGAGCGGCCCTTCCTGTTCGTTGGCGAGCGGACGAATGTGACGGGTTCCAAGAAATTTGCCAAAGCGATTCAAGAGAAGCGTTTTTCCGATGCTCTTCAGATTGCGCGCGGGCAGGTTGATAACGGGGCCAACATTATCGACATCAATTTAGATGAGGGAATGTTGGACTCGAAAGCAGAGATGGTTCACTTTCTGAACCTTTTGGCCAGCGAGCCTGATATTTCCAAAGTCCCGTTTATGATCGACTCGAGCAAATGGGAAGTGATCGAGGCGGGGCTTCAGTGCGTGCAAGGCAAGGCGATCGTCAATTCGATCTCTTTGAAAGAAGGGCCTGAGGTTTTCAAGCAGCAGGCGGAAATCGTCAACCGCTACGGCGCTTCGGCTGTTGTGATGGCTTTTGATGAGCAAGGTCAGGCGGTGACTGTCGAAGACAAGCTGCGGATTTGCAAGCGTGCTTACAATATCTGGGTCAACGAATTGGGATTCCATCCCAGCGATCTGATTTTTGATGCCAATATTCTGGCCATCGCGACAGGGATGGAAGAGCACAATCCGTACGGAATTTATTTTATCCAGGCTGTGCAAAAAATTAAGGCCGAATGCCCAGGCGCTTTGACCAGTGGCGGATTGTCGAATCTTTCATTCTCATTCCGTGGCAATGACCGCGTTCGAGAGGCCATGCATTCGGTGTTCTTGCATCATGCGATCAAAGCGGGGCTGGATATGGCCATCGTCAATGCCGGCATGATCGAAGTCTATGAGGAGATCGATCCGAAACTTCGCGAGCTCTGCGAAGATGTGATTCTCAATCGCAATGAAGAGGCGACTGAAAAGCTGATCGAATTGGCGGATCAGTACAAGTCCGTCGGCAAAAGCCAGCAGGCGAAAGAGACGGATCAGTGGCATTCGCTCCCATTGGGACAAAGAATTACTCATGCCCTGATTAAGGGTTTGGATGAGCATATCGAAAAAGATGCTTTGGAAGCTTATCATGAGCTGAAGTCACCACTGGCTGTAATTGAAGGTCCTTTGATGGATGGCATGAAGGTCGTCGGTGATCTTTTCGGTCAGGGAAAGATGTTCCTGCCTCAGGTGGTAAAAAGCGCGCGCGTGATGAAGAAGGCGGTCGCGGTGCTGGAACCATTTATGTTGGCGGATAAATCCAAAGCGGCCAGCCAAGGCAAAGTTTTGCTGGCGACGGTGAAGGGCGATGTTCACGATATCGGAAAGAATATTGTCTCTGTCGTTCTGGCTTGCAACGGTTATCAAGTGATCGATTTGGGTGTGATGGTCAGCTGTCACGAAATTATCAAGCAAGCGCAAGCTCATCAGGTCGATGCGATTGGACTTTCAGGTCTGATCACGCCTTCGTTGGATGAGATGATCTTCAACATGAAAGAATTTGAAAAGCTCGGGCTGAAGCTGCCGGTTTTGGTGGGCGGAGCGACGACTTCGCGTCTGCACACGGCCGTGAAAATTGCCGAGCACTATTCGGGTCCGGTTGTGCATGTTGTGGATGCTTCACTTGTTACGGAAGTGATGGGAAAATTGCAAAGTCCGCGCGACAAAGAAAAATACGCGCTGGAAATTCGTGAACAATACCAGGGATTGAAAGAGCGGCATTTGGCGCAAAAGCAAGATTCGTCCGTCATCCCGCTGGAAAAAGCGCGTGCGCAGAAAAGCGATGTGGATTGGAAGCAGCCGTTAACTGCCAAGCCAAAACAGACGGGCGTGTTCGAGTGGAGCTTTTCGTTGGACGAAATCGTTCCTTATATCGATTGGTCGCCCTTCTTTTGGGCTTGGGATTTGAAGGGATTGTATCCGGGAATTTTAAGCCACCAGAAATATGGCCAGCAGGCGACGCAGTTGTTTCAGGATGCGCAAGTTCTGCTGAAAAAAATCGTCAGCGAGAAACTTTTCCAGCCGAAAGCGGCGGTCGGTGTTTGGTCGGCCAATCAGGTTGATGACGACGATGTTTTGATTTTCGACGAGCAGGGAAAAGAAATCGAGAAATTCTGTTTCCTTAGGCAGCAGCGCGAAAAAGAAGCGGTCGGGGGATTCTATCGATGCCTGTCTGATTTTATCGCTCCGAAATCCAGTGGAGTGAAAGATTGGATAGGAGCTTTTGTTGTGACTGCAGGTCGCCAGGTTGAAGAGCTGGCGTTGGCTTATGAAAAGAAAAACGACGATTATAGTTCGTTGATTATCAAGGCTTTGGGCGATCGTGTGGCCGAGGCTATGGCGGAAGCTTGCCACAAGCGCATGCGCGAGTGGATGGGCTTTGGAGCCAAAGAAAACCTCAGTGTTCAGGATCTCATCGACGAGAAATATCAGGGCATTCGCCCAGCGCCGGGATATCCTGCTTGTCCGGATCACAGCGAAAAGGAAAAAATCTGGAAGCTGCTGGATGCAGAAAAGCGAACAGGTGTCCGCTTGACCGAGAATTTTGCGATGACTCCAGGGAGCTCGGTTTCCGGCTATTACTTCTTCCATCCTCAAGCTCGTTACTTCCATGTCGGAAAGATTGGCGAAGATCAGGTGAAAGATCTTGCTCGGCGCAAAAACGTCTCTCAACAGTTGACCGAAAAATGGCTTTCGAATCTGATCTTCTGATATGATTCTTTTTTTCGGCCGCAGCGGCCAGCTTGCTCAGTCTTTTCAGGCGACTCTTCCCAAAGAGCTCGACGGGCAGGCTTTGTTTGTTTCCAGCCAAGAGGCGAATTTCGAAAAGCCGGGTTTTCTACCAGGATTTTTGGATAAGCATGGGCCTAGTATCATTGTGCTTTGTTCGGCTTATACTCAGGTGGATAAAGCCGAGGACGAGCGGGATCTGGCCGAGGCTTTGAATCACAAGGCGCCTCAGGAAATTGCTAGATGGTGTGGGACCAATGACTGTCTACTGATTCATTTTTCCACGGACTATGTTTTCAATGGCACAGGTGTGAAGCCATGGGAGGAATCGGATCCCGTGGGTCCTGTGAACTGGTACGGAGAGACCAAGCTGGAAGGTGAAGATGCGATTCGGGCTTCGGGTTGCCGGCATCTGATTTTCCGCACCTCTTGGGTGTATTCGGAATATGGAAAAAACTTTCTTCGCACGATGCTTCGGGTGGGGAAAGAAAAAGAAAAGTTACAGATCGTGAATGATCAGATTGGCAATCCGACCTATGCTCCGGCTTTGGCTGAAGCGATCTGGAATATTATTGACCGAGTGCTGAAGGGCGAGCGATTTCAGTCTGGCGTTTATCATGCAGCTGGCATTGGTGAAACCAGCTGGCATCAGTTTGCTGAGGCGATTTTTTCTGAGGCCCGGGCTTTGAACTTTCCAATTAAGGCTTCTGATGTTCAGGGAATCGCGAGCTCAGAGTATCCGACCCGGGCCCAGCGTCCAGCAAATTCACGACTGAATCAGGCAAAGTTTTTGAAGACTTTTGGCTTTCAACTGCCGGCTTGGCAGGATTCGGTTCGGCTGTGTCTGCGGCGAATTCGCAGTCAGCCATTCTTAGAGCCTTAGTGGAATGTTCAAGTTCGCCGCGTCTTGAAGTCTGGGGCTGTCTGGCCTAGATTTGAGATTCATGCTGCAAGTCGATACATTTCATATTTCAGGTCTGAAACTGGTCACTTTAAAAAAGTTACCGGATCCACGTGGATTTTTTGTCGAGCGGTTTCGCAAATCGAAATTCGAGGAGGCGGGGC
>CBIHPB010000247.1:0-5837 GCA_966211485.1 uncultured Bdellovibrio sp. | reverse complement strand
CCTCAACTCAACTTCCCTCAACTCAACTTCCCTCAACTCAACTTCCCTCAACTCACTTCTCTTCAACTCTCCTCCTTCTTCTCTCCCCTCCCTCCTCCTCCTTCTTCTTTTCTCCTCCTCTCCTGCGAAAATTCAACGCAAGTGCACTCTGAGAAATTTTTTGATTTTTTATTTGACCGGTTTTTCGACTTTCGTGTCGGCCTTCGTTGCGGCTCAAAATTTTTTTGAACCAAGCTTCCTGGCCACTTCATGCCTCACCTGATGGCGGCTCATTTTGAGCGTTTCTGCTACTGCCAAATGGAAGTGGTTCGATCCAGTTTTCAATCGAGAAAAACAAGAAAATCGCATTTTTAAAACCATGCTATGACTTTGCCTGAAAGCGAGGAAACACATGCACAATCCTTTATTGCAAAAACTTTCGAATGAAGAGTTGGACCGAAATCTCCAAGGACTTGTCCGGAAAGAACGCCAAACTTTAGGCGAAATTCTTTTGCACATTCACGAAGTTCATCGCCGAAAGCTTTATCTGAAAATGTCCTACGGAAGCTTGTTTGACTACCTCACAAAACACCTGAAGTATTCAGCCGGTTCAGCTCAGCGGCGGATTGATGCCTGCCGACTGTCGCAGGAAGTTCCAGATTTGCTTGCGACCCTAGAATCCGGGGAATTGACTCTGGCACAAGTCAGCCTCGTGCAAAGATCTTTTCGCGAGAAGCAGAAAAATATTTCCGTCGACTCATTCCATCTGGAAAAGACCGATTCCCATCCAGGGAAAACCGATCAAGGAAAACCTGATCCAGTTGCTCAGGCTCGAATGAAAAATAAATTGATTCAGGAGATCAAACAAAAATCCTTTGCCGAATCCGAAATGATTGTCGCAAAGTCTTTGGACCTGCAACCAAAAGCCGGGATCAAACTGAATCACCAGGCCGACGAATCGGTCCGCCTGGAAATCACGCTCACAAAAACACAGTGGCAAAAGCTCAGCCAAATGCGGGACCTGATTTCACATTCACTGCCACATGGCAGCTGGGACCAGGCTCTGGAATATGTGGCGGATAAAGTGATTGCAAGCAAAACGAAGACGCGAATGCCAAAGGCTACGATACGATCTACCAAACCGGAATTAAAGGCGAAGTCTGGGAATGTGTCCCCAAAGGCACGGGCTTCGCTCGGCAAACTTCGAAAGAGCGTGCTTCAAAGAGATCAGTGCTGTCAGTATCGAGACCGGGAAACTCAAAGACTTTGCGCTTCCACGTGGCAGTTGCAGGCGGATCACATCAAACCGCGCTGGGCCGGCGGGAAAGATGAGCTCGCGAATCTTCGGGCTCTCTGTGCGAAACACAATCAGCAAATGTATCGCTGGCAAAGTGGCATCGGTCCATGAATCGAGGCAGATCGCGAAACAGCCAGCGAGCAGCCTTGCCAACCTAGCCTTCGGTCCAGCCCCTTCGCTGATTTTGATTCCCTGTTTTGACCGCCCAGATTCGAAAACTAGCCCTTAAAAGCTTGCCGGAACTATGCAAAAATCCGTCGGAAAATCCGATAGAAAGACAGATGCAAAGAAGCTGGAATTCGGACCGAAATTTAATCGCCCTGACGGTGCTGATGTTGACCCTGGAGGTCGCATGGCTGCTCACGCATTTGGGCCTCGTTGTTTCGCCGTTTCAGACTGTCAAAGGCAAAGGTCTCGAGCAAACTCCGGCCGGCACCGTTCAAAAAGTTCAGCGCGATCTCAGAAAGCGCGGACTGAATTCGCTGATCTGGGAAGATGCGGCCGAGGACGACACGCTTTACTATTACGATTCGGTTCTGACCCTTGCACAGTCAACGGCCACCCTGCATCTGACCGAGCAAACCGAAGTTCACCTCTCGGAAAACACACTGGTCACTATCGAGCCACAAAGTGCCGCCGACTCGACAGAGATCCGGCTGAAATTCACACGCGGCGATCTGCGCGCTCGCAATCCCTACACGACTGCGAAAATTGAAACTCAGGAATGGAGTTTGAATCTGAATCAGGGCTCGGAAGTTTCTCTGAGACAAACCGGCCAGAATGATTTCGAAGTCGAAGTTCTCAAGGGAAACCTGGAATTTGAGAAGGACTCGGGCACGCAAAGTCTTGGCGAAAATCAGCTCCTGAAAATCGAAAACAACAAGGTCGCCGAAACTTTGGCCATCGAAGACAACCTGAAATTTCAAGGCCCCGAGTATCAGCGTGTTTACTCGTACCAACCTGAAGCGCATGTTCCCGTCGAGTGGACTGGCCATGCTGAATCGATTCAGATTCTGCCGGTTGGAAAAGAAAAAGTGCTGAAAACTTTGGATCAAAATCAATCGGCGGAAAATCTAGCGCTCGAGCCCGGCAAGTACACGCTTCGCTTGATGAAAGACGGCAAAGTTTCCGAAGCAAAAGAGATCGAAGTCTGGAAAGCGCCAAATCTGCATTTGCTTTCCCCCTTCCCGCGCGACCGGGTCAAGACCAACGAAGACATTTCGTTTATCTGGACTTATTTGCCCGAAGCGAAAGAATACAAATTCATCCTGACCGACGCCCAAACCGGCAAGCGCCTGTCTGAAAAACGCGTGCAGGAAAATTCATTCCATTACAACTTCTCTGACGAATCCGAAGTGCAGTGGCAGGTCATCGGCATCGACCAAGACGGTTTCGAAATGCCGGCCCCTTATGCGAATCAAATTTTCCCTCGTCATGAGCCATTCGCGGCTCCCAAGCTGAAGAGCCCCGAAATGCGCGTGCCCGCTTCGAAACCAAAAGAAGAGGCGACCGAGCGCAAACCATCAAGTTCAGGAAAATCGAAAAAGGAAAAGTCCGGCTCGAAGAAAAAAACAAAGAAAACTGAAGCCGATGCGCGCCAGGTAAAGCCGGCCTCTTTCTGGTCTTTGCTTTGGCAGGTTTTGGTATCAAAAGCACAAGCTGCCGAAGACTCGACCGGCAAAAATGACAAATCCGTTCTTGGCGCAAAAGAAAAATCCGCCACCGGCGGAAAACAAACGGCCGGCTTTGAAGCGGTCTTTGCGTGGGAGCCCGTCGAAGGCGCTGATCTTTACACCATTGAAATCGCCGACACTCCGGATTTCTTGCATCCCCTGCTCTCAAAAACCGTGAAGAAAACAGAATTCATCTGGTCGCAGTTTCCGCTTGGCTCTTACTTCTGGCGCGTGGCCGCGGGCTCTTCAAAAGGACGCATGGGAGTCTTCTCGGAACCGGCCATCGTGAAGCTGGAAAAGCTTCCGGAAAATGCCACGTCTTCCTCGGACAATGACGGCGTCTTGATTCGTAAGAAAATCGATCCGGAAAAAAACCGCGCCCCGGTCGTCACGAAAACCGAAGAAATTTTCAAAGACGTGCCCAAACCGCAATTCGACGAGAAGGTCTTCGACAAAGAAGTCCGCCTGGTCACCGACGATCAGCGTGAACTGAAGGACACTTACCTTTTCGAGTGGTCGCCTCTGATGACCAATTGGACGTTGAACGGTGAAGACCAGCTGAAAGTCAAAATGGCCGGCAACACCACGGGTGCAGGCCGCTTTCAGACCGAGCAAATACGCTCGAAAGATCAAAGCTATCTAATCGATGCCTTCTATGCGCAATACAAATGGAAAGCCAAAGATATTTCCGAGTACCCTTTCCAAGAAGATCAGTCTTTGACCGACGGCCGCGTGCAAATTCTTTTTGGAAACAGCAAAAGCGGGCTTCTCAGAGGCGGAATCATCCAAACGTTGCCATCGGTTGAGCGTCAGGATCTTGAAAAAGTCGAAATCAAATCCAAAATGGCGATTGGCCCTGCTGTTCTCTACAATTGGTCTCACTCGGAGCATTTTCTCAGCGGGCACTCGCTGAGCTTTATCGCCGGATCTCAGATCTTTGGCTTTTCGACCCAGAACACGTTCCGCTATCTCTTCTATAAAGGTGAAAGCTCGGCTTTATCGATCGGCTTTCGTTTTCAAGCCGATGTGGTTTTCGATAAACGCAGTTTTTCGAATGGCTGGAGCACCGGTTTAAGCCTCGGTTTTGAAAATTAACTGATTGGCGCACCTTTGATGCGACGTCGACGACGCCGCAACGAAGGATTTGTATTTAGGAGATAGCTTCTAAAGAGTGAAATAGAACGAAGCCCCTTGACCAACCTGCGCATCGGCCCAAATTTGGCCTCCATGGCGCTCAACGATTCGCTGAACCGTCGCGAGCCCGACACCGGTCCCTTGAAATTGGCTTGCCGAGTGAAGTCTTTGAAAGGGAGCAAAAAGTTTAGCGGCGAACTTCATATCGAAGCCGGCTCCATTGTCCCTGATAAAATAGACGGTTTTCCGGTCTTTCTCGAAGGCTCCGAATTCAATTTTCGCGTCTTTTTCAAGTGATGTATACTTCCAGGCATTTCCGAGGAGATTGCTCATGACAGCATAAAGAAGTTTCTGATCTCCCTGAGCGGTCAGGTTATCCGCGATCGTGACTGTGACTTGCCGGACGGCATTTTCTTTTTGCAAGTCTCGGATGATCAGTCGAGCCATTTGACTGAGGTCCACAGCCGATCGCTCCAGCTCCTGGCGGCCCAATTGGGACAAGAAAAGGAGCCCCTCAACAAGTTCGAGCGTTTTCCGCGCTGATGCCGCCATCTCAGAAAGATAGACTCGCCCCTGCTCGTCAAGCCGGCTCCCATACTCCTCAAGCATGATTTCCGCCAGAGATCCAATTCCACTGATGGGCGAACGGACATCATGGGAAACCGTATAGCTGAAGGCTTCCAGTTCAAGATTCGCCGCCCTCAGGTCCTTTGCCTGTTGTTCAAGATCCCGATTCATTTCTTTCAGTTTTAAAACTGAATCCCGGTACCCTCTGTGAGTCATCTCGAAAGGCGCAAGACTTGTCGAAAGAAGTTCTCTCGTCGCTTCGACAGTCCGGGCACTTTCCGGCGAGGTCCGCTTGAGGACTTCACCCACAGCACCGACATAGGCATCCGCCAGTTCTAAGATGCCGAGATTCAAATCCATCGCATTTCGGCCGAGCTCGTAAACTTGATGCAAACCGGCCTCATCCGTCTCCGATAGAAACGAAATGACCATCGAGAGATAGTCCGCATGAATTTGTTCATTCACGGCTTTCATGCCGTCCCCTCAATCAGGCGAACGACCAGCACCAAAGCATCATCGGTCTCTTTGGCATGCCGATCCAAGATGCTTTTCGCGATGGATTGGCAAGAGTCTTCGAGAGAAATTCCATCCAGAAAGAAGGGGTCGATTCCGTCGGTGGCAAAGATGATCATATCATCCGTCCGCAACTGAAGCTGGGATTCTCGAGGAGGAACATACCTATATCCAATCACTCCATTTCGAAGCAGAAGTGTTTCTCTTTTAAACGAAGAATTTTCTTTCCTCAGGAGAACGATTTCGACATTCCCAACTCCAGCCCAGCTCATCACTTTGTCTGAAGAACGAATCGATGCCAGACTGATCACCGCCCCGCGAGTCGACCTCAGGGCCTCGTGACAAAGATTCAAAAGCGAGTTCGGTAAGGCGCTTGGCGAAGTGATAAGTGTGGAAACCGCAATCGCCGCAGCTTCGGCGGCTTCCAGGCCATGTCCGGCTCCATCGACAACAGCCAGAAGCACGCCTTCGGAATGAAACTGCACAAGGGAGCGGTCACCAGAAATGATTTCTCCGGGAACGGATCGTTCTGCGACGGCATATTCAATCTGATCGGCGAAATTCTGATCCGCCATGATCAGGGAACCCACTTTTTCATGACGATGGTGGTCCCCTTGCCAACAGTCGAATCGATATTGAATTCATCCATGAGACGTCTTGCGCCTGGAAGCCCA
>CBIHPB010000246.1:0-5843 GCA_966211485.1 uncultured Bdellovibrio sp. | reverse complement strand
ATGGCCAGATGCGGAACTTTTTCAAAGGCCGCCAAATCCACCTGTTTTGGATCGATCATGATCAGGCGCAAAGTTTTTGGCGAGTGTTTGAAGAGCAGTCCCGTGATGGTCGAAACCACGAACACAGATTTTCCTGAACCTGTCGTTCCAGCCACCATCAAGTGAGGCATTTTGCGAAGATCCACGATTCGCGGATCCCCGTTGGCCTGTTTTCCAAGTGCCAACGGCAGCTTGAGATCCTCTTTCCAGAAGTTTTCATCCGCCAGCATGTCCTTCAAATAAACTGTTTCACGCTGAGCATTTGAAGTCTCAATTCCCACCACGTCGCGACCTGGAATTGGCGCAATAATACGAAGCGATTCGCTGGAAAGGGCCAGCGACAGGTCATCGGCCAATTCTGTGATCTTGCTAACGCGAACATTCGCTGAAGGCTTGAACTCAAACATGGTGACAGCCGGGCCGGGCTTGGCTGCTACGACCTCGCCGGTCACCGAGAACTGGCCCAGTTTGTCGGTCAAAGTGTCGGCTTTGCGGCGGATCTCTTTTTCATCGATTTTAAAGCGGGTGGCTGGAGGATCCTCTAAAAGACCGATCTTTGGGAGCTCCCAGTTTTCAACCCGGCGGCTGATCTTGGCTTTCATGACGACTTTTCGACGCTCGGGTTGGCGCTGAGCTTGGATCAGATCGTCGTCTTCGTCTTTCATTTCCAGCTGGAGAGGCTCGACAGGCTTGATATCCTCGGCTTCCTCATCTTTTTCCACAGGTTGCGGCTCGGCTTTCAGGGGAACAAAGGCTGATTCCTTCGGTTCGGCTAGCAGTTTGGCGGCTTTTTTCTTCTCTTTTTTCTCGGCTTTTTCAGCCTTGGCAGAGGCTTGCTGAGCAAAGAAGTCCTTAGACCACGAAACCCAGAACGCCTTCAGGGCCTTCAGACCCCGGGCTGGCCAAGCCATGAGCTCTTGAACCGTCTTTTCCGAGTAAAAAACCACCAAAACCGCAGCTGCACTCCAAAGGATGACCTGAACGCCAACCTGATTGAAGGCTTTAATCAGCACCTGAGAGATGCCGATTCCAATGATTCCGCCCAGATAGATCTGATTCTGAAAAATCCTCGTTTCTGGCGCATAGACCGACACCAAACTACTGAGAGTCAGTATCAACAACGAAGCCCAAATCAACTTCAGGTCTTTGAGGGAAACGCGCTCGCCCTGAAAGCTGACCACAGCCATGCGAAACAGGCCCAACGCGAAAATCCAGGCCGACAGCCCGAAAAGCTGATAAAGCCCATCCGCCAAGAAGCTTCCGACATAGCCGCAATAATTTGCGACTTTCAGCTTCTGACCAATCGAGTTGAAAGAGGGGTCTGCCGGGTTAAAGCTGCCCAGGGCCAATGCCACAAAGAAACCCGCGCCGAAAAAGAAAATACCGAATACGTCCTGCTTGAACTTTTGGAAGAGTCGACTCATCCCATAAGGTTACGAAATCTTACAAAGCCTGAATAGGCCTGAAAGCCAGAGCCTTGACTTTGGTCTTCCTTGGCCTCAAACCCAGTACCGGCAATATAAAGACTTAGATCCAAGGTCGCGATTTTTCATGATTAAAATCAATGAAATCTTCTATTCAATCCAGGGTGAAACCACTTACACCGGTCATCCGACAGTATTTGTCCGAACCACCGGCTGCAACCTTCGTTGCACTTACTGTGATACGAAATATTCATATCATGAAGGTCAGTTTTTAAGTTCTGAAGAGATCTTACAAAAGATCGAAAGTTACGGCGCATCTTACGTCTGCATCACCGGCGGCGAACCTTTGCTGCAAAAGGAAATTTTGCCGCTGATGAAAACTTTGTGTGACAAAAGCTACAATGTTTCTTTGGAAACCAGCGGTTCTAAGTCGTGTCGCGACGTCGACCCACGAGTTAAAATTATTCTTGACGTAAAGACTCCGGATTCGGGGGCGAAGGATTCTTTCCTTCTCGAGAATCTGGATTTTGTGAATGAAAAAACGGAAGTTAAATTCGTTGTTTGTTCGCAAGAAGATTTCAACTGGTCAGAACAATTTTGTCGTCAACATGATTTATTCAAAAAATTTGTCGTTTTATACAGTCCATCATATGGCCAAGTATCTGAACGTTGGTTGGCCGAAAATATTTTAGAAAAAAAATCGTCCGCACGCTTGCAATTGCAGCTTCATAAATATATTTGGAATCCCGATTTGCGCGGCGTTTGAAAAAAGATTTTCGATTTTCAAAAATCTCGCTTGTCGATGAAGAGAAAAAGTTTTAGAACGCTGACTCTTCTGAACTAACGATTAAAAACTTAATAACTGAGTCTGAAATAACTGATATATGATGAGTGGGAGTGACATGACGCCGAACCTGAACAGTTCCGACAATCTTTTCGTCGCCAATCTTCAAGCTGTGAGCCTCGAAAAACTGGTGAAAAGCAAATTGGAAGTTCTTTTCCAACAACAAAAAGAAGCACAAGTCGAATTGAACGGTTTGTACAATGTTGTTCTGGAACAAGTTGAGCGTCCTCTGTTGGAAATCGCGCTGCGTGCCTACAATGGCAACCAGGTGAAAACCGCGCAAATGCTCGGCATCAACCGCAACACTCTGAAGAAGAAAATTGACAACTATAAGATTCGAGTCAAAAAACTGAATTAATTATTGAACCACCAGTTCTAGCATCAGCGGGTCTCTTCGTACGACAACTTGATAGACCCGCAATATTTTTCTAGAATCCATGCGTTCAAGTAGTTCAGAAGCTGGGAGAGGGGACTCATGGCTGCTCGAATTCCACCGCAAAATATTGAAGCTGAACAGTCTATTCTGGGCAGTCTGATGCTGGAAAAAGACGCCTGGGACTCGGTCGTCGACATCATTTCTGGCGCCGATCTCTATAAACCAGCACATATTAAAATTTACGCCGCGATCGAAGAGCTTCACCGCAAAAGTTTGCCGGTGGATCTGATCACTGTTTCCAACCTTTTGCAGAGCAAAGGGGAGCTGGAGCAAGTTGGCGGTGCCGATTACTTGGTTGATCTCGTCAACCGCACGATTTCTTCTGCCAACATCGCGAGCTACGCGAAAATCGTCAAAGACAAGTCTCTTCTAAGAAAAATCATCGTCTCTAGTTCACAACTGATCGAAAAAGCTTATGAAGAGGACTTCACAGACGTTGAAACCTTTATCGATCACGCCGAAGGTGAGTTCTACAAGCTGGGTGAAAACAAAAAGACGGAAGGTCTGATCAGCTCGATTGAGATCGTCAAATCCAGTGTCATGAAGATCGAAGAGCTTTCGAAGCGAAAGACAGATATCACGGGTGTTCCAACCGGATTCACCATGCTGGATAAAATGACCTCAGGACTGCAACCGGGCGAATTGACTATTATTGCGGCTCGTCCTTCCATGGGTAAGACCGCCTTCTCTTTGAATCTCGCTCAGCACATGACTCTTCGGGCGAACAAGACTTTGGCTTACTTCTCTCTCGAGATGGGCCGCGATGCGGTCATGATGCGTGTGCTTGCGACGGAAGCCCGTATCAATGCAAAAGATATTCGTTCTGGAAAAATTCCGGACAATGTTTGGCCAAAGCTGATCCATGTTGCAGGCCAAATCAGTGAAGCCAAATTCTTTATTGATGAAACATCGGGTATCAGCCCCTTCGAAATTCGTGCGCGTGCGCGCCGCCTGAAAGCCCAAGTCGGTCTTGATTGTATCATCATCGACTACTTGCAGTTGATGGACTTGAAGCAAAAGGTGGAAAGCCGAGAACGCGCGGTTTCGGAAATTTCAAAAGGCTTGAAGTCTTTGGCCAAAGAGCTGGAAATCCCAATCATCGCGCTTGCACAGTTGAATCGTGGTGTGGAAGGTCGTTCCGATCGTCGTCCAATGCTGTCCGATCTTCGTGAATCGGGATCGATCGAGCAAGATGCCGACGTGATTATGATGCTTTATCGTGATGATTATTACGAAAAAGATGATCCTGAAAAACAGGGCCGCGCCGAAGTCATTATCGGCAAGCAGCGTAACGGTCCGACTGGTACTGTCCATTTGAAATGGGAATCCGAGTTCGGTCGTTTCCGCGACGCGGATCCGATGCCACAGCACCCATTGCCACCACCTCCTCCGCAGCAACCAATGGGCGCCTCTGCAGGCGGCTCAGGTCCAGGCGGAAAGCCGCGTAACTTCGCACCAGGTGTTGTCTGAGTCCTACCAAATTCTTCGACTGGAAAATGATCGCCTTGCTTTGTGCAGGCGCGATCATTCTTTGTTTGATGAAGGTCTATGGACCTTCGCAAACTCTAGATGCGCGTTTGTTTTACGATCAGATGGAAGCTTGGAGTTTCTTTCAAACTCTGGGCACCGAAGAATCCGCACGATATTTCGTGAATGAACTTTTGGATTTGTGTTTCATCGCCGTTTATTCTTCGATTTTTTATCTATCTTTGCAGCGGCTAAATGGTTGGAAAAAACCTTGGCTCGCGATCGCTTTGATTCCCGGATTGTTCGACTGGATCGAAACGACTTGGATTTTATTTATTCTAAAAGCCGGTCAGATTTCGGGACCGATGTTGTGGCTTGGGTGGTTCACGCTGATGAAGTGGGTCTGTGTGATTGTGATGATTTGTGTTTTGGTTGGATTGAAAATTCGCTCGCGCAAAAAATGCAGGCCAAATTAATTGCAGGCCGCTTGCGCTGTGAAAAATCCTGTCGCGCGAACGCCTTTGGGACAACTTGGTGTTGTCATGTCTTTGCAGTCGGCTGTTCCCCCGCCTGATCCTGCGAGAGGTTTATTTATACAAGAAGTTGCCCCCACATAACCGGTGCAATAGGTGTCTTGGCGATCGTAATCAATTGAATTGATGACCCTAGTCGCCGCGCAGGTGAAACGCATTTGGGATTTATCGGCCAAAAATGTGACCGGAATTGAAATATCAGTTTGTCGAGCCTTTGCGTGAAGACCGCGACTTTCAGCGGCAGTCGAGGGTTTGGTGGTGATGTGAATTCGGACCTCTCGACAAGCTGTCGGTCCACAGACAATTTCATAGTTCATCGAATAGGTAATAAGAGTATCCAGTGTCGTTCCGTTATAGTCGGTCGCACTTTCACCGTCAAAAAGTGCTGGCATCGGCTGATGGGGAACCCCAAGGCTGGTCGTCGACTTGTGGGCCGTATTTGTATCACAGTCACTGACAGCGGCGCCGGATCCTCTTTTGTAGCATGAGTCTGTCGCTAACAAAGTATCAATACCAAGTTTTTCAGCCAGGTTTTGAACGTTGCGAATTTTCTGAATGCTGATGTTGTGGTGTTGATCAAGACTTTGCAAAAACTCGCCATAATTGGCGACGCTGTGACTTTGGGTGATCAGCATGGCAGTGCTTATGGAGATGATGCTGACAACTGCACTTGCAGTGACCGCCTCCATCAGCGAAAAGCCTTTCTTGTTTAATTTCATGTGCTTTTTTTCCCCTGATCGCCACAAAATAGACCTGTCCCAAACAGGGACAAAGGCCTGATTTTTCATCTCAATCCTTGCATACTCCCTAGGTCTATCTCATCATAATAGCTGACATGATGTCCCCACAAAACAAGAACAGTACCAAATCAAGACGTAGGCCAAGGTTGTCTCTGTTTCAGAATGAGGCAGGGGTTACTTTTGTCGAAGCGTTGGCTGCCGCTGGAATTTTTTCGATCGGTGTTTTGGGACTTTCAATGTCTTTGGTCCAAATGGGAAAAGCCAGAAGCAAAACCGCAATTGTCAACAGCGCGGTCAGCTTGGATGGCTACATCACCGAAGGAATTGCAAATCCAGATAGCTACCCAACACCGGTTACGA
>CBIHPB010000245.1:0-5846 GCA_966211485.1 uncultured Bdellovibrio sp. | reverse complement strand
GTTTTTGTCGTCATCTGGCCGACTGTCGTTCAACAAAAAGAAAGCTTGGCCCTGAAATGGATTCTTCTCCAAATCTTTGCGAAAAAGATCGTAAAGACCCCGGGTCATCACAAACAACCAGCGGGCTTTGCGAAATGACCGAGCGAGCCATGAAGCAATGATTGATCGAGTCAAAGTCGAAAGCACGCCAAACAGAATCATCGAGCCGATCAAGATACCTCGACCGAAAATTCCCGACCTTTCGCGACCACCAAAATAGTGAACGCTGACAACGAAAGCGAGACTGAGACCGATGGCGACGAAAGCTCGTCCCAAAAGACGAGAGACTGAGGTTGAATGGTTGATATCGTAGGCACCGAAAATGTAAAGCAGCACAAGCACAACCGGCGTCATAAACCAAGTTCCCACAGCGGAAAGCACGGTCTCTGGCGGAATCTCACTTCTGAGATGCGACATCAAAATCACGCTGCCGAGGAAAAAAACAAGATCGCAAAAGAGAAGAAGGAATTTATGTTGCCTGTTCAAAAGTACCCCGTTTTCATAGTTATAAAGCATCGCAAGAACACTCTAAAGACACAACGCGCTATTGCCTTTCAAAACGGGGGTCGCTAAAAGATTGAGATGCTTTCAGATAAGAAAATTTTGGTGACTGGTGGAACCGGTTCCTTCGGCAAAAAGTTTGTCGAAATGGTTCTGCAAAAATACCCGAAAATCAAACGACTTGTGATCTATTCTCGTGATGAATTGAAGCAGTACGAAATGTCGCTTCTTTACCCGCGCGAGAAATACCCTCAACTGCGCTTTTTCATCGGTGACGTCCGCGATGCGGAACGCTTGAAACGAGCTTGCGAAGGCATCGATATTATCATCCATGCCGCCGCTTTGAAGCACGTTCCGATTGCCGAGTACAATCCCTTCGAATGCATCAGCACGAACGTGATGGGCGCACAAAATGTGATCAACGCGGCTTTGGATAGCGGCGTCGAGCGAGTCGTCGCTCTTTCAACTGACAAAGCGGCAGCTCCGATCAATCTGTATGGCGCAACCAAGCTTTGCTCGGACAAATTGTTCATCGCTGCGAACAACATTCGTGGCCATCGCAATTTGAAATTTTCCGTCGTTCGTTACGGCAATGTTTTGGGCTCTCGGGGCTCGGTCGTTCCGTTTTTCTTGAACCAGAAAAACAAAGGTGTTCTGCCAATCACAAACGAAGGCATGACCCGCTTTAACATCACCCTGGAAGAAGGCGTTGAGATGGTCATGTATGCCATCGAAAAAGCTTGGGGTGGCGAGCTGTTTGTTCCAAAAATTCCATCTTACAAAATCCTGGATATTGCCAAGGCGGTAGCACCGACTTGCAAGACCGAAATCGTCGGCGTTCGCCCGGGCGAAAAAATCCACGAAGAGATGATCACAGAGACGGACTCTTTGAACACTTACGACTGCGGCAAGTACTATGTCATCACGCCGACAGTTCCGATCTGGGATGAAAAAGAGTGGGCCAAGACTTTCAACGCGAAAAAAGTACCAGAGGGTTTCAAGTACAACTCGGGAACAAACACCGAGTGGCTGTCTGTCGAAGAAATTCGCGGACAGATTAAACAGCACGTGGATCCTCAGTTTCATATTTGATCGAATCAGCCATTCTCTAAAGGAGAAGCATGATCCCATACGGTCGTCAGCACATCACTGAGGAGGACATCCAAGCAGTCGCGCAAGCACTGCGAGGGGATTTCCTCACTCAGGGGCCGATCGTTGCGGAATTCGAAAAATCCTTCGCCGACTTTATCGGAGCCAAATACGCCATCGCCGTGAACAACGCGACAGCGGGCCTGCATCTTTGCGCTATGGCTTTGAAGGTGAAACCAGGACAAAAAGTTCTCTGCACGCCAAATACTTTCGTCGCCTCTTCGAACTGCATTTTGTACTGCGGTGGCGATGTCGAGTTTATCGATATCGACGCTGAAACACTGTGCCTGGATTTAAAGCTGCTGGAGAAAAAGCTGCAGACGGCGCCCAAGGGCACTTATGCAGGTGTGGTCGCTGTCGATTTCGCCGGCTACCCGATGGATTTTAAAACTTTGCGCGAGATCACCAACCGACATGGTCTTTGGGTGATTGAAGATGCCTGCCACGCACCCGGTGCCGAATTTCAAGATGCTAATGGCAAATGGCATCGCTCTGGAAACGGCCAGTTTGCAGATCTTTCGACTTTCTCATTCCACCCAGTGAAGCACATTGCGACCGGTGAAGGCGGAATGATCACAACCAACTCGAAAGAGCTGGCCGATCAGATTCGACTCTTGCGCACTCATGGAATCACCAAAGATCCGAAAGAAATGCATAAGCCCGATGGCGGCTGGCATTTGGAAATGCAACAGCTGGGGATGAACTATCGCATTCCGGATATTTTGTGCGCTTTGGGACTTTCACAGCTCAAACGCATCGATGGAAATATTCAGCTGCGCCGACAAATGGCTGGTCGTTATCATGTGGGCTTACAAGGCCTGCCTTTGAAAACTCCGGCCGCACCAGCGAATATCAAACACGCTTATCATCTGTATGTGATTCAGACTGATCGTCGCAAAGAATTGTACGACTACTTAAAGTCCAAAGACATTCATTGCCAGGTTCACTACATTCCGATTTATCAGCAGCCTTACTATATCGAACGCTACGGCCGCATGAGCTTGCCTGTGATGGAAAAGTATTATGCTCGCTGCTTAAGCCTGCCGATGTATCACGGAATGACAAACCAAGAGCAAGATCAGGTCATCGCTGAAATTCGTAGGTTCTTCGGTGCCTAAGATCGGCATTATTTCCCAGGCCCGCATGACCAGCACCCGGCTGCCGGGAAAAGTTCTCAAACAAATTCAAGGCCGCAGTTTACTGGATTATCATCTCGATCGTTTGGCCTGGTCCGGACTTCCAGTCGTGGTTGCAACAACGGTAAATAAAACTGACGATCCGATCGTTCAGTTCTGCGAGCAAAAAGGCATTCCCACATTTCGCGGTGACGAAAACGATGTCCTGAGCCGCTACTACGGGGCTGCTCAAAAATTTGGTTTTGATATCGTTGTGCGAGTTACTTCCGACTGCCCATTGATTGACGGCAAGCTGATTCGCCAAGCCGTCGATCAGTATCAAGCACAAGGTCAGGCGTGGACCTATATGTCTAATTGTCTCGAGCGCACTTATCCACGTGGCTTTGATTTTGAAGTCTTCTCTTTCGATATGCTAAAAACCGCTTTCGAAAAAGCGACAACACCTCCCCAGCGCGAGCACGTCACCCCTTATTTCTATCAGAAGGTCGATTCGCGTACGGTACTGAAGTCTCTGACCCGTGGATCAAACCTCAGTCAGTTTCGCCTGACGGTCGACGAACCCGATGATTTTAAGCTGATAGAAAAACTGATTTCCGATTATGGCTGCGCCACCAAGACCGAGGCTGAAATCGGCGAAGTCTTACAAAAGCACCCCGAGCTTGGAAACATCAACGCGCATATCGAGCAAAAGAAATTATGATTCTGTTTCGGGTGGATTCTTCATTTCAAATCGGCACAGGCCACGTCGCGCGCTGTTTGAACTTTGCCGAGATCTTAAAGCCATTGAACGAAACGATTGAATTCGTCTGCCAAGATCTTGCAGGCCATGTCATTCCCCGCATCGAAGCCGCTGGTTACAAAGCTCACAAGGTTTCTCAAGGTGAAGATTTGGCAGTGATTCAAAATCTCAAGCCTCGCTGGGTGATCGTCGATCAATATGACCTGGGTGAAGAGTGGGAAAAGAAAATCCCTTCGTCTTCAAAAATTTTCGTCATCGACGATCTGGTCAACCGCCGGCATTTCTGCCATGTTTTGTTGGATCAAAATTACCGAAAAGATGCCCCAGATTATCGGTCTTTAGTTCCAAAATCTGCCCGTCTTCTGATTGGACCACAATATACTTTGTTGCGCTCAGAACTGACCGCCAAACCAGCGATCAAAAAAATTCCAGCAAGGCCACAGATCCTGGCGTTTTTTGGTGGCAGCGATGAATCCGGTGAAAGCCTGAAATTCGTGAAGGCTCTGTCATCCGCAAGCCAAGCCTATCAATTTGTGATAGCAAGTCCCAGCTCGCAAAAACATTCACAGGAATTGAAATCTCAAACCTTTCCATCTCATGTAAAGTTGATTGTCGATCCACCCAACTGGGTCGAGCTTTTGAAACAAAGCCATTTCTATATTGGAAGTGGCGGAACTGTTACCTGGGAACGCCTGTTTACGGGTCTTCCGGGTGCTGTGCTGTCAGTCGCCGACAATCAGGCCGGCCCCTCACAGGATTTGGCGACCATGGGTTATCAATTTTATTGGGGAAAGGCACAGTCTTTCGACTATTCGTCAGTTTTGAAAAAACTGAACGATGTTTTTTCAAATTCATCACAGCTCGAGCAGATGGCTCTGAAGGGCCAGAGCTTGGTTTCCAAATTTAGTGCGGAACTGGTTCAAGAAATTTTCGGCTAGCCTAGCCCAAGCGAAGCAAAGACATCAGATAGTAGGCTTCCTGCACGTATTGCGTGACAGGTTCCCGCCAGAATGAAATGCGATGGCCGGAATCCAGCATATTGTAATCCTCCATTCCCAGCAGCCACTCCAATAACGTGTCTTGATCCAGCTTCATTTTCAAGTACGGCGGGCGAAGTGCTGATTTGTCTGTGCGATCAATTTCCTTGCTCGCATTCACACCCAAATCGACTTCGATCATTTTTTCATGAGTCGGTACATCCAGATAAATTCGATAGTCGGGTTTCATCCCACTTTTTTCCTGGCGCTGCCAGAGATTCTGGCGAGCAGTCCCCACCAAGCGCCCAATGTTTGGCATCGTCTCCGTCGCGTGCACCAAGGCTTCGACCGGTTCTTGCGCCAGCTTGTGGAAATACTCTTTCAGCTCGGCATCAGACCAAACATGGTACTGACCTTTGGAATAGCGGCGATTTTCGACGTCCATTTCCATTTCCGCCTGCATCGGCAGAATCATTGTGTCTAGGTTTTTCGCACCTGAGGCTTTTTGATAGTAATCAACCAGCTCGTGATTGTTCAGGCGGCGGCACTGAACCCAGTTCACCGTTTCCGCCATCGGACCGCGAATGGCAAAGCCACCGGCGACAGGCACAACGACTTTCGGTTTCAAAATATCCACAGCCGCTGTGAAAATCTGCGCATAGCGATCGACGATTTGAGCCGAAATCTTTTTCTTCTCTTCGAAAGTGTAATTCTCGTACATCGCCGGATAACCGCTGCCGCCACCACCGGGAATCAAGGCCAGATCGATCTGCTTGTAGTGTTCGCTGATATAGCGGCAAAGCTCTTCGCTGGGTTTGTTGTCGTTGCAGTTCAGAACGACTTTTGAATCCTGAAACTGAAAGATCACGCTGCTATCGATGATGTTGTTACAAAGATGTCCAAAGGACTCGCCAAACATTTCCACTGCGAATTGAGGTGCGACCTGAGTTTTCTTTTGCGCTGACACCAGAATCAGATTGTGAAATCCCATTCCGGTCAGATAGTTCTTCAGGAAATTCGGCTGGCGCTCCATCAAAATGATCGGTGTTTTGGGATCCAGTAGCTTCATCGTCTCAGGTTCACAGTGATCGCTGTGAACGTGGGAAATAAAAATATAATCAATCTTTGGCAGATCTTTCACCCGCGTTTTGCTTGGCGGAAACTTTGTCCAACCACCGGCGACCGCATGGGACTCGATCCAAGGATCAAACAGAATATGCAGCCCCATGTGGAAAAGGGAAAAACAAGCATTGCCGTGATGAACAAGACGCATGGTAAATCCTTATTCGAAGCGATCCTTCAGAT
>CBIHPB010000244.1:0-5856 GCA_966211485.1 uncultured Bdellovibrio sp. | reverse complement strand
GGGTTCTTGTCAGACCATGGCCAAGACAGAGCCGAATATCTCAACCGAGCGATTGTTGAATGTGCTGAACCTTGTGATCACCGAATCCTGTGAAGAAAAACACTGGGTCAGTTTTTTAGCCCTTGAAATTGATTTGAACCGAAACAAAGTTCAGTCATGGGCCATGGCAGCGCCCGAGTTTTTTCATAGCAAAAAATCGGATACGTCGACCTCTCTGAAGGTCGGCGCTCAAGAGCCCAGCTCCTATTTGGGAAAAGGTCAGTTCTTCTTTGACTCTTTCTCTTTCGAGTTCAGTCCTGGGGATCAATTGATGATTTTCACTGACGGAATTTTCGAGCTGACCACAACCGACGGCCAGGCACTGGGCATGCGTCGATTGAAAAATATTTTTGATAAATCAAAGTTGCAAAGTGACTTGCAGAAACAGGTGCTAGAGATCTTGGGCTCGGTCCAAAGTATGCGGCAAAGTCCGGCTTTGGAAGACGATCTGACTTTGGCTGTGATTCAATATCGTGGATAGTTGCGTCGGTTGCAGGGGTCTGTTAGCGTGAAGTCATGAGCGCAACAAAATCCGAAGGCTTTGGTGTTTATCTCAAAGGCAGTGTAGCTCGGCAGACGAATCTGTCTTGGAGCGATGTAGATCTGATTGTTTTGATCGATCCCAGGCTTCCAGCAAGACGGGTGATTGGCATCAAGACGCTGATCTACAGGTCTTTTCCCAAGTGGCAGGACGCCGAATTGGATTTGCAGTTTATTATCGCCGATCAAGCTCGTCCGCCTTTGGCCGCCGATATTATCAGCTTGGCTTTTCTACAGCAGCACGGAGAACTTATTCTGGGAATGGATCTACGATCTCAGTGCTTTCCAGTGGTTTGGGAAGATTACTGCTACTGTCTGCACCGAACGGCCGAGAAATATCTCAAAACCTTTCCTTCTTTGGATGGGGCTTACTTTTATCAAGAGTGTCTGAGACGGAAAAAGCTGAAGTTCATCTACTCGGTCGCGCTGTCGATTGCCCTGTATCTGCAAATCAAGGGTCAGCCCCAGAGCTGGGTCTTTGCTCCAGAGGCCGTGACCCATCCTGTATTTCAAACGATCTTTAAACAGTTTCGCCAGCACTATGCCTATACACTTCCAAGTGATCCAACCGAGCTGTCTCAAATTGAGAAAACCTGCGCGCAATTCGCTGATCTCTGTCAAGAATTCCAAGTTTCGAACCGATAAAAGTCTAGGTTCAATTGTTCATTTTGATTTTATTTAGATGCAGGGGGAACCTTGTCCAGCGACTGGTTTGGCGATTCTGGCGGATATGGCGGTGGAGACTTCGGGGGCGGAGACTTCGGCGGTGGTGGCGACTATGGTGGTGGCGACTATGGTGGTGGCGACTATGGTGGTGATTACGGCGGAGACTATGGCGGAGACTACGGCAGCGATTCGGGCCCAGCCGATAGTGGCGACTACAGTGCTGATTCGGGTGCGGCCGATAGCGGTGATTACAGTGCTGACTCTGGCGCGAGCGATAGCGGA
Organism: uncultured Bdellovibrio sp.; assembly: GCA_966211485.1. Lineage (GTDB taxonomy): Bacteria > Bdellovibrionota > Bdellovibrionia > Bdellovibrionales > Bdellovibrionaceae > 21-14-0-10-47-8. Next base: position 4,329 of record CBIHPB010000244.1, on the reverse strand, counting down.
AATGATTCCTCTGAACAATCTAGCAGCGAAATGACTTGGGACGGAGAAACCTCGGTTTCCGAAGTGCCATCTATTTCTGATGAACCTTCAAATGAAGATCAAGTGGTCGATGAGCCGAAAGGCGATGAATCGCCAAACGAAGAGCTGGCTGCTTCGGAGGATTCTGCGTCCGATGACTCGGCATCGGAACAAACAGCATCCGATGACACCAAATCTGATGATACGAACGATGAAGCGCCGGCTGAAATGACGGCGTCAGCAGACGATGAGGCTCCGGAGACGCCGACGACTTCACCAGTTGAAGAGCGCGCCAGCGAGGACGCTCCCGTTGTCGAGGAACCAAAAACGGAAGATTCTCCGGCACAAGATCTCCAGGCCAATGAAAATCAGGACCAAAATCAGGACCATGAAGAACCCGTCTTCGAGCACCATGATCTGTCAAATGATGACGACATGAAACTGGAAGACCCGGGTCTTCAGAATGATGACGATCATTCCATTAATGATCAGGAACTTGTCGCCAGTGCGGATTTAAGTGATATGGATTCCGATGATAGTTCGAACCAGGATCCGGATCCGATTATTGTCACGGATGATAATCGTGACGACGACAAACAAGAAGACGAGTGGGAAGATTTGCAAGATGACGATCCAAATCAGGATCCGGATGATAATCAAGACGACGATCAAGATCGTCAAACTCCAACCCCAGAAAAGCAGCCCGAGCGCGATCCCGAAGAGATCGAGCGAAAAAAACCGACGAATGCGAAGGAGACGGCTGCTTACTTTGAAAGTATCCGAGAGGAAATCAAAGGCTGGAAAATGGAGGATTTCCGCAAAGGAAAAGATCTCGGTCCCAACGCGGAAGATGGACACGATCTCAGCGATCCACACGCTTTGCGCAACCTGCAACAGCAACCTCAGCCTCGACCGGCTCCAATTGCCTGGTCGACTTTATCGTCCTCTGAAGTTGAAAGCCGAATGCAGGACTATCAGTTCGCCATCGGCATGACGGATTCCCAGCGACACAGCTATGAGGCCAGTCATGTTAATGCCTTGAAGGATTTTGAAACGGCGACGAACTCTTTGGAAACCAATTTCCGATTTTGGGCTCATGCCACCGGGCAGTCCGTCGACGATGCGGAAGAAATCAAAAACACCGAGGGCTGGGGACGGCAGCTGATGGCCGACGTCAATCAAATCAAATCCGAGGCCGCCGCCTACGGGCAAGCGACCGGACTGACGGCCGCTCAACTCAATGAAATGGCGCGAACTCCAGGTTGGGTGCAGAACATGCGAACCGATATGGCCGAGCGCAAATCCGAATCTTCCGAGCAAGCTGCAAGAGAGGAAGCGCAATTGGCCCGCCGCCAAGCAGCCGTCCGCCGTACTGGAACTGGAGATGGCGGCGAGTAGATAACAGCTAATCTCCGTCGACCAAATTGTTAGCCAGCAGAAAATTGCCCATGACAATGGAGAAAGACAGCTCGCAGAGCCAGTGTCCCCAATGGGACGAGTGTGCTAAACTGCCTGCCATCAATTTCAGGGAAAAGGAGATTCTATGAAACTGAAAACCTGGCTTCTGATGGGCGCGGTTATTTTAGCTCACGGTTTGGCTTCGGCCGACACTGCCACCTTGGCTGGCGGGTGTTTTTGGGGAATGGAAGAGTTTTTTCGAAAAGTTCCAGGCGTGGTGGAGACACGAGTGGGTTACACCGGCGGAACCAAGATGAACCCGACCTATGAGGACACCACAACCGGAACCACAGGACACGCAGAATCCGTTGAAATTCAATTTGATCCCGGAAAAGTGAGCTATGAAAAGCTCCTGGATCTCTTTTTCAAAATGCATGATCCGACGACGCTGAACAGTCAGGGAAACGACACCGGCACCCAGTACCGATCGGCAATTTTCTATCACGGAGCCGAGCAGAAAAAAGAGGCCGAGCAGTTCCTAGCCAAAGTGAAAAATTCCAAGGCCTGGAAAGATCCGGTTGTAACTGAGATCAAAGAAGCCGGTCCCTTTTACAAGGCGGAAGAGAAGCACCAGAAATATCTCGTGAAAAATCCAGGTGGATACGACAACCACTATTTGCGACAGATTTCTTTTGATACTTTGAAACACGCAGAGTCCAGCAAAAAATAGGTGGCGCCAAATAGCAAAAACGAGGAGAGCTTGACGATCTCTTATTCGTTTCCAAATTTCATTGAAGGCAATGGATCACAGAATTTGAGAACAGATTCAACGCCGGGAGGAATGCTTGATGGTACGTCCTCTAAAATTACAAGTATTGACAGGTGTCGCTCCGTTGATTCTGGAGCGAAGAAAATTTGGTTCGCTTGGCCAAAAGTGGGATTGAGAAAAATCAAAAAGAATCCACAGAGAATCAAGCTCATGACAGTCTTGTCAGCGAACATCTTGGCGACGGATTTGTATCGCGGGTCCGCACCAAAGCTGACAGGCTGTTTTTTTATTAATCACTAATGATGAATGGCCATCTTTTGGCAGCTGTCGGCGCAAAGGCGACAAACATCCGCGCAAGCCTTCATCATCTCATCCTCACTCATGCGTTCGCAGTCTTCAGCGCACTTCAGGCAAACCTCGGCGCACAGACCGCAGACCTTGGAATGCATGTCTGAACTCCACATCATAAAATGAGCTGATGTTCGGCAAATATCTGCGCAGTTGGAGAGAATTTGAATATGGCTTCTCTCGGCGTGCATCCCACCTTTTTGCAGACAGTAGGGAATCAGTTGCTCGCAGGTGCGATGGCATTGAAGACAATTATCTATGCATTGTTGCATTTCGTCTGTCATGGATTTGAACATGTTTTTAAGTGATTGGTTTATTGTTCCGAAAGTCGATTGCAGTTCCATGCTGCCTCCTTGAAGCGGGGTTTGGAGGAAAGTCACCCCAAACGAGCGATTTTCCTAGGCTTCCAATTTGAGGAGGCAAATCGAGGGCCAACAGCTGAATTTCAAATTTGAATTTCGGAAGATATATTTGGTGGCCCCGGCGAGAATCGAATTCCCACACCCAAGCCTTCCGGCTTGGATTTTGAGTCCAGCGCGTCAGATTATGAATATGAACAAGGGCAAAAGCGATAAAGTGCCTGATGAGATATCACCATCGTGTCACTAGTTTTTCCCACAGGTTGAATTGAGTCTTGACAAATTAGGACAAGCGTCCTATATATTAGAAATAGGACGCTTGTCCTAATCATCATGGAGATCATAACGGAGACGCAATGACCAGAAATATTTTTGAGCCTTTTCAACTCGGCGACCTAACACTCACGAACCGCATGGTGATGGCGCCTATGACCCGCAATCGAGCAGATCAAGCCGGCATTGTCCCCCACATGATGGTGACTCATTATCAGCAACGAGCGAGCGCCGGTTTGATGATTTCCGAGTCCGTTCCCGTATCAGAGCAGGCTGTGGGCTATCCCATGACTCCGGGAATTTACAATGAACCTCAGATGGCGAGTTGGAGGCATTTGACTGAGACTGTGCATGCAGCAGGTGGGCGAATATTTATTCAACTCCAGCACTGTGGGCGAATTTCTCATCCAAGCCTGCAGCCAGATGGCGGCCTTCCCGTTGCGCCGTCGGCTTTAAGACCTTCCGGACAAGCCGTGACCTATTCTGGTATGCAGGATTTTGTCACACCTCGCGCCCTTGAGACTCGAGAAATTCCTGGCATTGTCGAGCAGTTCAAGAAAGGTGCTGAAATGGCGAAACTTGCCGGTTTCGATGGAATCGAAATTCACGGCGCTAACGGCTATATCATCGATCAATTCCTGCGTGATGGAAGCAATCATCGCACTGATGAGTACGGGGGATCCGCCGAAAATCGGATGCGTTTATTAAATGAAATTTTGGATGCTGTATCTCAGGTGTGGCCATTCAATCGTATTGGAGTGCGACTGGCTCCGGAAAACAGTTTCAACTCGATGTCGGACTCGAACCCACAGGAACACTTTGGATATTTTGTCGCACAATTAAGTCGGCGGTCATTGGCTTACCTTCATGTTCTTGAGGGCGATATGATGACGAAGAAAGCTTTGGTGGACTATGGTGTCTTACGCTCTCAATTTACTGGCACCTATATCGCGAACAACGGGTATGACCTGACACGGGCAAAAGCTGCGATTGAAAATGGCGCAGCCGATCTCGTGGCTTTTGGAACTCCGTTTCTGGCGAATCCCGATCTGGTGCGCCGCTATCGAGACAATTTGCCGCTGAATAATGTCGATCACTCGACCTTTTACGGCGGTGGAGAAAAGGGATATATCGATTATCCCTTCTATCAAGATTGATATAAAC
>CBIHPB010000243.1:0-5863 GCA_966211485.1 uncultured Bdellovibrio sp. | reverse complement strand
CGCCACCACCCGGTGCCCCGCGCAGGCAATGCAGACTCAGACTTTCACCTTCAAAGTACGCAAAGGAAACTATGAAACGCTCTCCTCTTCCACTATGGATCCTTAAAGTTGCACTGATTCACCTGATGGCGAAAAATCTCGCCTTCGCTTTACCAAATTTAGAAACTACCAATCGCGCTTCGGTCAGCTCTTGGGCGTTTGAACAAATCGAGACACAAAGAGCCCAAGAGCTGACTCGAAGTCACTATCTTCCAAACAACAAGGTCGTCGTGGCTGTCGTCGACACCGGGATCGATATCAAGCACCCGGCCCTAAAAGACCAGCTTTGGACGAATCCCGGCGAAATTCCAGATAACGGAATCGACGACGATCACAATGGCTTTATTGATGATGTGCACGGATGGAATTTTGTGAAAAACAATGATGATCTCACAGACACTCAAGGTCACGGCACCCATATCGCAGGCCTGATCGCGGCACGCTCGCCCCAGTTTAGCGGGGTTGCACCCGACGCAAAGCTGATGATTCTGAAATATTACGATCCAGCTCTCACATCAGTACAAAATCTGAAGAACGAAATTGCGGCCTTTCAATACGCGATCAAAATGAAATCAAATATTATAAACTTTTCTGGCGGCGGCCCCGGCGGAAACTCGGAGGAAGAACGGATTCTTCGCTTGGCCGAGAGAAATCAGATTCTGGTCGTGGCCGCTGCCGGGAATGATGGAGTCGACACCGATCGATTCCCCTACTACCCAGCCAATTATCCACTGAACAATATCATCTCCGTCACCGCAACCGATTCGATGAGACAGATGACAAGCTTCTCGAACTATGGGCTGCACACCACCCACATCGCCGCCCCCGGCGAAAACATCCGCTCGACCGCAGTCGGCGGCGGCTACATCGAACTCTCTGGAACTTCGCAAGCCACTGCGATCGTCAGCGGACTTGCGGCTCTCTTAGTCGCCCAGAAAAAAATGAATCCCAAAGTCTTGATCGAAAAAATTCAAGCTGGCAGTCGCTACCAGTTGCCGCTGCTGGGACGAGTCGCCCAGCCCGGCATTCTCAGCACATACCGGTCCTTGGCAATGAAAAGCACCGTTGAATCTGCAATTGAATTGGATGGAGACACTCTTTCTGCTTCCAGCAGCCCGGAAGTGATGGTGACACTTGATCCTTCGAAAGCCATACCTCATGATCGGTCCGTACGACTCAATCTTCAAAATCCTTAATGAACCGAAAAGGCTGCTCTTCTTTGCTTCCAATCCGTCAAAGTCATTCTCCCTTTATCCTGCTGTTTTCCCTCAATCTTTGGCGCCGCGAGTCCTGCACTGTTTAAGGTTTCGACAAAAATTAGGCCCGAATTCAATGGCATTGCTTTGCATATCCCTTCTGTAGATGCTTTTTAATTTATTTCAAGAAGGAGATAACATATGAATAAAGCCCTTTTCACCCTATTGGCAATGACGACCACCCTGATCACATCGGCCGCCGTGGCAGACCCAGAAGCGATTTTGGCGCACGTTAAAGTCTGCCCCGAGTATCAAGGCATGATGAAATCTCAGACAGTCACAGTGACCGAAAAAACGATCACATTTGTAATGGAGAACGGCCCTCAAAGAATTCAGATGGGACTGCCGGCAACCACAATGCTGTCATTTCCAGTTCTATCTTATCAAGAAGTTGGATCCCCGTTGGGTCTAATCACAAAGAAAGGCCTTGAAGTTAAATACCAGTCCCGTGACTCGGCCGGCCCTTTGATTGAAAAAATTCGCGTCTATGAGAGCTCGGTCAATGATATCGATAACGGCACAATGAAGGCCAGCGCTTGCAAATAGTTTTGATGGGCCCTTTCATCTTCGAGAGGGCCTGCTCGTAGACTCGGTACGAGCCTAGACTGAGGCTCAAAAACCTGTCATGATCCGAAAACCATGTTCAATCCCAAAGATCCATTTCAACACCTCGAAAGTGGCAGTTACACTTACGCTCAGGCGAAACATCACGCAGCCCAAGTTGATCAGCTTTTGGGATTTCAAATTCAACCGATCGAAAATTCACTGACTCGGGGAAATTTAGGTCAGCAACAACAAGAAGCCTGGATTGGCTTGGACGTGCAAAGCTTCTCGACGCCCTATTTGGAAATCCGCACAGCTTTGGAGTTGCTCAACCTTGAACCCGCTGACCGAGTCGTCGATCTCGGATGCGGTTACGGACGCATGGCCCATGTGATCGGCCGTCACTACCCCAGCCAATATTTTATCGGCTACGAGCTTTTGAAAGAGCGAGTCCAAGAAGCGAACCGCGTTCTCGAGCCCTTCCACTACCCCAATGTGCGTATCGAGCAAATGGACCTTGTGCAGATAGCCCCTATCGAAGCTCAGCATTATTTTATCTATGACTATGGCAGCAATGTCGCGATTGAGAAAACCCTGAAGGACCTGCTTCAAATTGCTAAATCCCAGACAATCCAAGTCGTCGGCCGCGGACGAGCCAGCCGGCATCTGATCCACCAGAATCATCCCTGGCTTTCGGAAGTAAACACGCCCCGCCATTTCGAGACTTTTTCAATTTACCGTTCTTAAATCCTTTTGTAGTCTGCAACGCCTATGTCGATCAAAATGTACGAATATAAAAACTGCAGCACCTGCCAAAAGGCGATCAAATATCTGGAATCCAAAAAGGTCAGCTTTCAAAAGCTTCCGATCGTGGATCAACCGCCGACAACGGCCGAGCTGAAGAAAATGCTGGGCTACCTGAAAAAAGAGGGCAGCAGTTTTAAAAATCTTTTCAACACATCGGGCTTGCAATATCGCGAGCTGAAAATCTCCGACAAAATCAAAGCTGGCATGACCGAAGACGAAGCGATCACACTGCTTTCGAAAAATGGCAAACTGATCAAGCGTCCGTTCTTGTTAACAGATAAAAATGGTGTTGTTGGTTTCAAGCAAGAGGCTTGGAAAGAACTTTTGGATCTCTAGCTCAAAGACAATTCGACTGGCAGTTTCCAGCGTTTGCAAAACTCGGCATCCTGGAACTGAATTTTCTCAGACCGAAGTGCGATCTGATTTTCAGGTGCACTTTCAGCGGCAGCCCCATAAAGCACATCGCCCACAATCGGAAAGCCATGTCGTGAAAGATCAAACCGCAGCTGATGCGATCGCCCCGTCACAGGCTTCAGCTCCCACATCAGTCCTTCACCAAACACGGGCCATGCCCCAAGTCCTACAAACTGCGCCTGTGTCAGACTGGGCTTGCCATGCGGACTTTCAAAGGCCCGCTTCTTCCCGCGAAGGATCCGTGCTTTCCACTCGAAAGTTTCGCCTTCTTTGGGCGCCACCGGATTTTTATTTTCAGTCAAAGCTTTATAAGTCTTCTGAACTTTTTTTGATTCAAACTGTGTATTTGCCTGCGAATGCGCCTTCGCATCCAAAGCATAAAGTACCAATCCCGATACTTCGAAATCCAAGCGATGCACCGGAAAAACCTGCCGCTTCAATTCACGCTGCAGCTCCAGTCCCAGCACCGGACGCGGATCTTTCTCGCCAAAACGCGCCGGTGTTGTCAGCCAGCCGGCTTCTTTTTCAACGGCGACAAAAAACTCGTTTTGGAAAATGATTTTCAAAGACATCGCAGATTATTTTTTGGAAAGGCCAACCAAGAAAATTTCTTTGCTGATCTTGCGAGTGCTATCGGGCTTGACCGCCTCGAACTTGGAATAGCTTTTTTTGATTTCGTCACGAAGCTTGGTGAAGTCATCACTGTGAAACAGCTTGCAGACAAAGTGCCCGCCTGGTTTTAAGAATCGCTTGGCAATATCCAGCGCCAATTCACAAAGCTCCATCGAACGCGCCTGATCGGTGATGCGAATCCCGGTCGTCTTGGGCGCCATATCGGATAAAACCAAATCAAACGGCGGCACAAAGCCATGCTCGGCGAAAACCTGCTCAAGCTGCAGGTCCCGAAGGTCGGCCTGAATAAACACAGCATTGGAAAGCTTCACGTTCACGGGACTGAGATCGACGCCTAAAACCCGTCCGCTGGGGCCGATTTTCTGAGAAGCATACTGTGACCAAGAACCGGGGCTAGCCCCCAGATCAAGAACGGTCTGGCCCGGCTTTAAGATACGGAATCTTTGGTCAATTTCCTCGAGTTTGAATACCGAGCGCGCCGCAAAGTTCTGCTCTTTCGCCTTCTTAAAGTAATGGTCTTTGGGATTGTATGCCATGGAATGCGGGGCACCTTAACCGCAAATCTGGAACTCGACAAGAAAGTCCTTTTCCCTTTCACAAGTTTACGAAAAAGACTATTCTAAGCCCCGAGGTACAAGATGGAAATCGGCTGGATTTTAGGTGGAATCTTCTTATTTGCGACCCTGGTCTTTATCGCCATCTGCTTTTTCCTCCCCGAGTGGGTCGGAATCACTGGAAAAAAAGCCCGCCAAAACATGAAAGACCAGGAAGGCGACCATCAAGATTCGCCCTCAAAGCATTAATTAGGCGCCAGCCCGCTCCTTCCGGTCCATCCGAATACTCGAATAAACCGAAAGCGCGATCAGCACGGCCCCAATCACTCCGGTGACCACCTCAGGGATATGATAAATCGTATTCAAGAACATAATCACCGACAGAACGGCAACGGCCCAGAAGGCCCCATGCTCCAGAAAGCGGTAGGAATTCAAAGTTCCCTTGTCGACCATCAAAATCGTCAGGCTTCGCACGAACATCGCCCCGATGCCCAGACCAATCGCGATAATGAATAGGTTGTTGGTAATCGCAAAAGCCCCGATCACTCCATCAAAACTAAACGAGGCATCCAAGACTTCCAGGTACAAAAACATCCCCAGGCTGGCCCGGTGAATATCATGATGTTTGCCTGTGTCCGTGCCCTGCAAAAAGACGCCGATTCCTTCCACCGCCAGATAAGTCAAAACACCTGCAATGGCCGAATACAGAAAAGGCAAAGTCTCGGCCGGATCGACAAAGCGGCTGATCGCATAGACCACTGCCAAGGTTACGCCGACCTCGATGGCATCCAGCTTCCCCATTTTCGACAGAGGCTCTTCGATTACGCGAATCCAGTGAACCTCTTTGTGTTTGTCGAAGAAATATTTCAGCGACACCAGCATCAGGAAGACTCCACCAAAGGCTGAAACTTCGTGGTGAACACTGGTCATCATCCGGGCATAGTCATCCGGCTGCAAGGCCGCCAGCTTCAAGGCCTCCCAAGGATTCAGACCGCCGACGATGGCCACGATCAACAGCGGGAACACCAGGCGCATCCCAAAAACCGCGATCAACATCCCCCAAGTCAAAAAGCGTTTGACCCAGATTTCGCTCATATCCTTAAGCACCGTGGCGTTGACCACCGCATTGTCAAAGGAGATCGAGACCTCCAGCACCGCCAAAATGGCGCAGATCAACAAAAACTTCCCGGCCCCGATCATGGTCCCCGAGTAGTAATAGCCGACAGCAGCACCTAAAATCAGGCCGATAAAAGTGACAATCAACGACGAGTGAAAATATTTGGCGTTACCTTTGAACATAAAACGAATTTACCCGACTGTTTTCCGGCCCGCAAAATAAATTCCGGAAACCGCCCTGCATTTGTCTCTCAACGAGATGCAAACCTTGCGACTCTTCACTTTCAGTTAAGCATTTGTTCTTGAAAAGCGAAGCATGTTCCCCGATACTGGCCCCGCTCAAAAAATCGAAGGAAATCTCCATGTCATCTACTCGTACGATGTACAAAATGAAAGTCACTGAAATCATTGACCACACCCCTTCTGTGCGTGAGCTGGTAATCCAAACTTCTGAACCTTCTGAATTCAGTTTCAAAGCGGGCCAATTCGTGACTTTGCATG